>JBKQTS010000099.1:0-26468 GCA_052143075.1 Syntrophobacteraceae bacterium
TGGGGTTTCTTGTGCGGCGTACCCATGTACGCCTCCGCGCAACCCCTCGATTTCCTTGCCAGGACGAAAAATGCCTCCTTTCCAAATCGGAAACTGCCTGTTTCCCATCCGGGGTTTCCGGATGGACGCTAAATAGTCTCCATCCGGAAGCGCCGGATTAGACGCTGCCAGTTTACGATTACCTTTTTTTTATGAGTGAGACCAGCAGCATTACAGCGCCCGTGGAAATGGCGGCGTCGGCCACGTTGAAGGCCGGCCAGTGCCACTTTCCCACGTACACGTCCAGAAAATCGACCACTTCTCCCGACCTGATCCGGTCGATCAGATTGCCCGTGGCTCCCCCGGCAATGCATATGTAAGCGATTCGGGTCCAGGTGTCATTTTTGCCGGCTTTGCCGTATGCATAGGCGATTGCTGCGATCACCACTATGGTAAGCCCTACGAAGACATGCCGCCGCCATGGATATCCCGGCCCCGCCAGGATGCTGAAAGCCCCTCCCGTATTATGAACATGAACGAGATTAAAGAGACCGGGAATTATGGGGATACCGGTATTCAGCGGAATCGCGTTGGCGATCAGGTATTTTGTAAACTGGTCGAGGGCGGCCAGAATGCCAACGAGGATGAAAAACACCGCCGTTCCCTCAATTTTTGAATTGGCCATCTCAAATTCCCCATAGGGTGAAATTATCCTAAGCTCGTATCCATCCGGTGTCTCCGGATGGACCGTAGTAACACTTTTTGATTGGATTTTTCATTCAAAAACTTTACTTTCACTCCCGGTTGGACCGAAAAAGAAAACCAAATACAGGAGGAGAACAAGATGAGAGGAATCGTTAAAGGTGCGCTGCTTTCGGGGATCATTCTTGGGGTGGCCCTGGCTGGATGCTCCCGCAAGATGGAAGAAGTGCAGGTTAAAGACGCAATTGCCGTTATGAACCCTACCGAAGGCAGTAAGGTGCGAGGGGTCGTCAGCTTTACAAAAGACGGCAAGGGGGTTCGAATCGTCGCTAAGATCGAGGGCCTGTCGCCGGGTCCGCACGGATTTCACATTCATGAATTCGGAAACTGCACCTCTCCCGAGGCCAATTCCGCAGGCGGCCACTTCAATCCCACTGACATGCCCCATGCGGGCCCCAAATCCGAAAAACGCCACGCCGGCGATCTTGGTAATCTCGAAGCCGACAAGAACGGCGTGGCCAGGCTCGAATGGACCGACAATGTTATCAGCCTTGAAGGACCGGGATCGATCATTGGCCGTTCGGTAATCGTTCACGCCCAGGCCGACGATTTCAAAACCCAACCGACAGGCGCCTCAGGTGCTCGAGTAGCTTGCGGCGTCATTGGGATTGCGAAATGAAACTTTTGGGATCGGATGTTTTCGTGCATCACCCAGACAAAACCTTTGCCGGGAATGCAGACAGGGTTTGATAAGTACTGAGAAGGCCGGCCTCTTGATTCGGCTGTCAGGCAGACGCGCAACACGCTGTACCCCGAAGCGTGAAGGGTGAAATTTTCACCCTTCACACTTTTCGGTCTGCAGGTGTTTCGTCCGGTGTTTCGGCATGGATGAAGGCTAGCAACTACAAGAAGGCGAACAACCGCCGCCGCCCGAGCTAACCGCTATTTCGGATACTACCCGGAAGCCGGAACCCATCCCGTAGGAGACATAATCTACTGTAATGTCCTTGGTTTTTTCGTGAAGCTCCTTATCGACCAGCATTGTAAAGCCGTTTACTTTATATACGTCATCTGTTTCTTTTGGTTCGTCCAGAACCATCGCCAGGGATGGACCCGCTCAGCCGCCGGTCTGGAGAAAAATCCGGATCGGGGTGATCTCCTTTTCCTTGAAATAATCCGTCAAAACGTCTTCGGCTTTTTCAGACACGTAAATCATTTAAACTATTCTCCTTTCAACCGACCAAAAGTAACATAATTATTCTACTCAGAAATCGCACTATAAAAACCATCAACAAAAAAATAAAGGGAAAAACTACACTCAATGAAGGAAACGGCTCTTTTCACTCCCTGGTCATGATTTATGGTAAAGTTGTTCTCCTTCGAGGGTAGGCAGAGGCGCGTGAATTTTTCATCATTTTTGGGGAAATGAGATCCATTCCGTTGGTAACGCTGCCTTCCGTGGTGGCGCTACCGTCTTTGTGCCCTGCCGATCATACCCGATCATTGGCGTGCATTGATCATGCCGCAAGACAAAGAAATGATCGAATCCATCTATGGTAGGGGCACTATTCTTCCGGGTTGACACAAAAGACAGTTGTATCCATACTGCTATGAGAAAGGGAGAATAATGGGCAACTCCAAAAACAAAGTCCTGCTTGTTGTCGACGGGTCGTACCAATCCCTGGAAACCGTTAATTACTTAAGTCAAGTCTTGCCTCCCGATAATAGCGAAGTCGTGATGCTCAATATTACGAGCAAGGTTCCGGAGGTGTTCTGGGACCTGGAGAAAGACCCGGTATGGCAGCAGAAGGTCCAGACGGTCCGCTCCTGGGAGACGCAGCAGGAAGATAAAATAAACGGTTTCATGGAAACGGCCGCCCGGTTTTTCAGCGATGCCGGCTTTCCCGATTCGGCAGTGAAGGCGGACGTGAGAGAAAAAAAAGAAGGAATAGCCCGGGACATCAGGGCCGAGTCACATCTGGGGTATGCTTCCGTCATCCTCGGCAGAAGAGGGCTCAGCACGATACCGGACCTGGCGCTTGGCGGGGTGGCCAGCAAGGTCGTCCTCAGAACATCCGATCTGGCGGTCTGGTTGGTAGGCGGCAGACCGGAGCCGGAGAAAATCATTGTCGGCATCGATTCATCGGATGGCTCTATGTTGGCTGTGGAACACCTGGCCAGGATTGTGAGGGGCGTGAGCAAGAAGATTCTTTTGCTTCACGTGGTCAGGAAAGTCCCTGAGATGAATGGACTCGACGGTCCGGAAGCCCTGCGGTTCCAGGAAGAGCGTGAGCAAAGGGCGGTAAATGAAATTGAGCCGGTTTTCCGGAAAGCTTTCGCAAAACTTCAGGCGGCGGGTATCCTCCCGGGGGAGATATCGACCAAAGTCATCACGGGGGCGACCACACGAGCGGGAACCATCCTCGAAGAAGCCCGCTCCGGCGGATACGGCACCATCGTGGTCGGAAGGCGCGGGGTTTCGACGGTCGAGGAATTCGACATGGGCCGGGTCAGCAATAAACTCGTCCAGACCGCCAAAGACAGGGCCCTCTGGGTGGTGGGTTGACAGGAGCAGGGAGCAGGGAGAAAATATTTTTTGCTCCCCGCTGCTCGCTTCCCGCTTCTTGCTGCCTTTATTTAATGTTCGTTATGCCTGTCCAAAAACCCGGCCAGATCGACGAGCACCTCGAGGTCCAGGGTTATCTGATCGTGGATGTCGGGCCTGTGGACCTTTATGGCCACGGATCGGCCGTAAAGAAGGAGCAATTCACCATTCACTACTTCTTTTTGCTTCGCGTGGGAAATTCTCCTTCGCGTGAAAATCCGTCCTCTGCCCGAGAAATCGGTCTTTGCTTGGCCCCCTCCCCCCATGCTTTCCTTTTGCTCAAGGCTGCTTAAATTACAAGATAAATTCCCGGTATTTCACATACCTTTGCAATGCCGGATAATAACTATCGGAGGCTTACAATGACCGAGGAGGAAGTAATTCGAGAGAATCTTGCAGATATTCTGGGGGTCGAACAGCATGCCCTTCAACGCATAGAGCGCCAAAGACAAGATGAACGAATAAGGAAGTTTGAGAAAGCCTACGAGGCGCTTGAAAAAATCGAGGCGGTGCTGAATTCGCACATAGGCGAACTTGAACGCCGTCTGTCCACGGTTGACGGCGGTTTTGAAGCCAAGCTGAAAAGAGCCGCAACATCCATTGCAGGATCGGTTGCGAGCGTCTACGACAGAATTCGAACGAATGAGCCCGTTTCAAAAAATCTTCGGGACGATTACGTTTTACTCAACCTTGCGGTAATCAATTACGGGATGCTGCATACGGCGGCGCTGATGTTGTCCGAGACCCAGATCGCTCCCGTGGCGCAACGGCACATGACCGACCTCACTCCTTTGATCGTGGAGCTCAGCGACATAATTCCATTTGTCCTTGCAGGGGAGCTTGGCGGAAAAGAAAACATAGAGGACGGCGCTGCCCGGCAGGCTGCTGCACAGTACCGTCAGGCGTGGAGCAGCGATGTGACGGCGAGGGTCTGAAGAATCGAAAAAGAAAACAACCTGCTTGCGGACGGAAATCTGGGTATTGAATTCGATGGGGGATACTGTTACCGTTTGAATGCGTTCCGGAATAAGGGGCGCCATCGCCCGATTGCCGGAAGGTTTCGATGCAGTCTTTTCCAAAATACAAGATATTTGCCGTTGGCGACATTCACGGCTGCCATCGAAAGCTCACCTCTCTTATAGAGCGGCTCCCCATCGATGCGGACAGGGATTTCCTGGTTTTTCTCGGGGACTTCATCAACAGGGGGCCCGGGTCGCGGGAGGTGATCGAATATCTCCTCGAGGTTGGACGAAAAGTTAAAAACTCGGTTTTTCTGCTGGGAAATCATGAGCACGCTTTGCTGGAGTATTCCCGGACGGGTATCGTCGACCATCTGCGCACGCTTCGATCCATCGGCGTGGAGGATACGCTGAACAGCTACTCGGACAGCCCCGTCCGCTCTCTTGGCGATCTATCCTTTCTGCCTGTCGAACACACCCGCTTCATGGAAACGCTCCGGCCATACTTCAGGCTGGACGGCTACCTTTTCATCCACGCTGGAACCATACCCGGGGAGGATCTGGATCGCTGTCCACTGGACCGCCTTCTCACTGTGCGGGAAAGATTTCTACAGGACGAAGGGGCTTCAAACGAGATAACCGTCTTTGGCCACACACCTTTTGAGACACCCTTCGTTACGCCGGACAAAATCGGCATTGACACCGGAGCGGTTTATGGGAACCTTCTCACGGCTGTGGAACTGCCTGGAATGCATTTCTACCACGCCTGAAACGAGGCCTGGAAATCCTTTCACGCGAAGACTGAGCATCGACAGGTCAAGGATAGGCGCGAAGGAAGAAAAAACAGGCGGGGGTTGGAGAAATCGCCTTCAATGGCCCACTGAGCCTGCCAAGCCTACCCCGGACCTGATCTGGGGGTTGTGGACTCCGGATACGAGGTGCTGGATTGCATCTAAGCAAGTATTCAGGTTTCGCGTCTTTCCCTGACCTGTCGATGATCAGTCTTCGCGTGCACCAAGTCTTCGTACTCTTCGTGTTCTAAGCTTGTCCTGAGCCTGCTGGAGGGTTGTGAACGCTTAAGGTTTATCAAGGCCCCATTGTTCATGCCTGCACAGTCTCCTGATCGAGACTATTCAAGGCCCAGTCGCCATCCATGAACGCACGCGCCACTTTTCGATGAACGGTCTCGTCGCGCATAGTTGCATCGAGCAGCCTGCTGAAGCCCAGCAGCCTGCCCAGCATGACCAACCGGTCCTCGGTTTCGGATTGTTGGGTCTCCAGAATCGTCGCGGTCACCAGGTCGCCGCGCTGGTCCACGAAAAAATCGTTCGCCTCGAGCACCTCGGAGATGAATAACGCACGCCGCTCCCGCTGGACGGCCATTGTCCCGCCGCCCTTGAACCTGAAACGGATGTGGTTCTCCCTCGGATTCATGCCGCAAACTGCGTCCACCATGGCGAAATGATAGTCAACGCGTGCGTTCAGGTTCAAATAGTCCCGCGTAATTAAAGCGTAGTTCTGCTGCCCGATCGGCCTGGCGCTGCCCGCGTCGAGAATCGACCGGGAAAGAAGCCCCGAAACCCCCGCTGCGGGTGGGGGCAGGTGCCATCGAAGCCCGGGCGTTAAAACCCCCCTCCAGAGCGCCAGCATCGGAACCGATAGAATATCTTCCAGTCTGATTTTGAACGTCTTGCTGCCGGGAGCGATACCGCCTCCCAGATCGATTATCAGGAAGTGCAGCGGAACGGCGCCATCGAGACGCCGTATCAGTATTTCCGCCGACTCGACAATGTCGTCTCCGGTCTGGAACATCGCCAGGACTGCCATTTCGTGGGTGTAGCGGATAAGGTCATGGAGCGAGCGGCATTCCTGGATCGAAAAAGTTGGACCGTATGCGTCGGTGAGGTTTAAGGGCTCGATTAGCTGCCTCAGCCTGGTTATCTCGGGACGTGAGGGACCACTGCGCTTG
Source organism: Syntrophobacteraceae bacterium (assembly GCA_052143075.1). Classification (GTDB taxonomy): domain Bacteria; phylum Desulfobacterota; class Syntrophobacteria; order Syntrophobacterales; family Syntrophobacteraceae; genus SbD1. The sequence goes on from JBKQTS010000099.1 coordinate 6,215, forward strand.
GCTCTGCGGCTTTCCGAAGCGGTGTTGCCGAGTTGTGCCGCCGCCCATACCTCTTCAGGTGCCTTCAAGATCATGCCCATGTCCGCATCAAGGATCACCCACTGGCCGTCCCGCAGAGCCTGGGTTGCCTTACCTGCCCCGGTCAGCATCGGGCGGGAATACTCTCGAGCGACAACGGCCAGGTGGTCCGCAGGGTTGCCTAGATCGACCACTACGCCTTCAAAGTCGGGGATCAGGCCGGCCGCATCCGGCATGCTCTGGGGAAGCACCAGGATGCCCGGCTTTCGCGCCGAATTTTGCCAGGCTTCAAAATCACGGGTCGAATGTACTACTTTGACCTTGCCCACGCACCGCCCCGGCGAGGCGCAGACCCCCCCTCTAAGCAGGACCTCTCCCCGTGCAGCCTCCGCTGCCTGCCTGCTCCTTAGGGTTAGCCGGATGCCTCTAGACTGGAGAACAAGAATCTCGCCTTCCTGCGAAATCGCCCATTCGATATCCTGAGGTCTTCCGATCAGGCTTTCAATCCTTCGGCTGAGGCGAACCAGAGAGCCAATCTGGTCTTCGGAAAGCACGGGGAGATTGCGTTCGTTTTCAGATAACTCCCGCTCCTCGGTGCCGCCCTCGATGCTCGCTATAGTCCGATGAGTCTTTCCGGCAATTTGTGCCCAATCGCCCATCGGGCCATTGTCTATCGGCTCCCTGGATGGCCGGTAGATATCAGCGGGAGCGCTCCCGCTGACGGCCGGGATTCCCAGCCCTGGAACGGCGCTGATAAGCATCCGCCCGCTTTCATGCGCTGCAGGGTCTATAGTGAAAAGTATTCCCGCCGACTCGGCAGGCACCATTCGCTGGCATAAAACGGCCATATCATGCCCTACCAGGGATAGTCCGGCGTGAAGGCGGTAGGAAATCGATCGAGGGCTGTAATTGCTCGCAAGGACTTCCCTGAGCGCATCCTTCAACCCATCGAACGAGATCACGTTCAGCACGCTTTTGAACTGACCTGCAAAGGAGTGTTCCAGCTTGTCTTCGACCAGAGCGCTGCTTCGGACCGATATCGCAGCTCCCTCCGGACCGGCCAGCCGTTCGTATGCGCGCCGAAGCTCCTTTTCGAAGCCGTCCGGAAGGACCGCATCGAGAATATGAAGGCGAATCTCTTCTGCATCAGCTTCAAAATCGGCGCCCCGGTTGTACCCGGCCTCCAGCCTCTGCGCCCTCTGCCGGATGAAAATGTCAAGACCGTTGGCCGATAGTATTCCCTCGCAGGAGATCGATGTCACGGCAAAACCGTTCGGAACGGGAAAACCGGCTTTGCGCAGCAAGGCCAGGGTGGCAGCCTTCCCGCCCACCTCTCCCCGCAGATCGGCCGAGAGATCGTCGAGAAAAACGCAGGGCGGCGTGAGGGATTGGACCGCCATTACAGTGTCGAGTTCCTTCCGGATGGCGCCGGCAAGACTGTAATGGGTTTCAAAAAGCTCCGGGTAACGTCCCTCGCTCAAACGGTTGAGCCCGTCGACAAGCTCGTAGGTGACGCTTAAGAGCTCATCGGTTACCTCGGGCAGATCGCTGCTCCCGGATCTCAGTGACTGATCCATGGACCTCATGAGGTCAAGCGAGTACTCATTGTTGGCCAGAAGAATACGGAAAGTGTGGTACCGGATTTTAAGCGTTTCCAGAAATTTAGTAGCTCGAGCCAGCCGGCGCTCCCGCAATTTTTGAAATATTCCCGTGAGGAAATTAGGCAAGCGTTTTCTCCTCTTCCCCGGATGTCTCAGAGTAGCGGGATTTTTCCCGGAACAGTCCGGCAAACTGCTCCACCTTGTCTTCCGAATCCATCGAAAGATCGATCTGCCGGGTAAAACCTGTAAGCTCTCCGAGGACCCTCAGAGCCGAGATAACCGCGGAGTTTTCGACCAGTTTGAGTTTGCCCAAAACGAGATCGCCCTTGACAGTCACTTTGAATCCCAATTGTTCCAGGATAACCCGGATTAGTTCGGCCCTGCGCCGCCGGCGGTTTTCATCGGCAAACCCGCCTGCGAAACGGAAATAGACGTAGTTTTGATTAATGTTCCCGCTGAGATAGCTGTCGATTACACTGTAATGGTAACCCAGCCGAAGACCGACATTCATGTAGTTTTCCGCCAGTATTGCGTGATTTCTTCCGGAAAATTCAGGCTGCTCCATTATGGCCGCAAACGTACGGTCAAGCCCGGAGATTATCTCTTTGATGCTAAGGGAGACGGCGTCACGGTCCCAGACTTCCTTGAGGCTCAGTCCATGCAGGAATGCAAGGAAAGGCCTGGAAATGACATCATCCATTCGCACACTGGGACCGGCCTCAGGGGAAACTCCTCCACCGATGTCCAGCACGAAAAGAGCGATCGGCGTGTCGATCTCGAGCTTCCTGACATACTGACTTTTCAGCCCGGGGCTATGCTCCTGAATTTTGAGCAACTCCTCTATGGACCTCTCATGAGCAAAATGAATTATGTCGTGATAAGTACGGCAATTGTCGACGGAAAATGCACTGGAGTCCGGATCTATAAGTTCCAGAGGCATTATCCAGCGTAGCAGGCTGCGGAGCGCAACGTATTCGGGGTCGCTCGGATACAGTTCGGTGCTGCACGAGCGGGAGGCCAGAAGAGGCTCCACGATGCCCCGGTAGACCGTCCTGTCCCCGGCGTCCACTGTGACCTCGGTCCCCTCCGGTAAACGCTCCATTGCCCCGGTAGCGCCAAAGACGGCGGGGATGCGCAGTTCTCTTGCTATGGTGGCCAGGTGCCCGATCGAGGCGCCGACTTCGGTTACGATGGCGGAGGCCCTGCGCAGGATGGCGCTCAGTCTGGGGCTTGCCTGCCTGGCTACCGCGACGGCGCCATGGGGGAACCGATCCAGTTCGCTTTCGGAGACGTGAACCACCGGCCCGGCTGCTATGCCCGTCTGCACGGTTTCACCTCCTTTGAGAATCACCTCGGCGCCCTCAAGCAAATCACCGGAGTCCAATTCCAAACCGGCTTCGCCGTCCGGTCCGCTTGCCGGGCTTACATTCACTATGACCGGCCGCTCTGCATCCCCCCTTACCCAACCCAGACTCTGAGGATAGCCAAGGATCCGCTCGAAAGCGGCGGCGCATTCGGCAATGCTGCGAAGAAAAGAAGGACCCAGCAGGGCCGAACCTCGGTACAGGCCTTTGGGCGTATACGATAGGGGATTCACGCCGGGATAGAGCGGCTTGCCGAAGGCTTTCGCTTTAATCTCGGATTCAACAAGGTCGAATGGGTAGGTTCTGCGAAGAAAAAAACTCTCCTTTCGATCAGGGGCTTCCACCGGCCATGCTGTAATGCAAAACAGCCCCCCGGAGGGCGACTCAGGTGTGGTCACAACAGAAACCCAACCGGCTAAATACGCCGAAACCGTCTCGCTTACCGCCAAGGCGACCGGAGCATCCTCATGTTCTTCAGTGGCCGCCAAATGTCCGGTCAGAGCCAGTACGCAGGCATGGAGGATATCCTTGGATGCAACGTTGGTCATCACCTCCAGGTTCTCGGCAGAGGAACAAATTCTCACGGTTAGAGGAACGGGACCTCCGCATCGGTCAAAAAGGGCTTCGACCTGATAATTAATCGCCTCGGCCAATTCCTGCGGGAAATCCATTTCGCCGGTCTCGCCCGCCCGCCCATTCGCCCCAATTGCCTCGATGAGGCGGGAACAGCCTGCCACCGTCACCGCAAAACCGTCCGGGGCAGCAATATCCAGACGGTTTCGGGCCTCCGCCAGACACACGTTCAAAGAGCCGGCCAGAGGCTCCAGTTCAACGCCCAGGACGGAATAGGGCAGGGCGGGACTCGCTCCAAAAGGTCCCAAACCCCCGGCCAGAATGTCATCCAGGATTCCCTTGACGCTTTGATACCGGTCGAAAAGAGCGACGTATTTGTTTCTGGACATGGCGTTCAGGCTGTATACAACCTGGTAGACAAGCCCGCTCAACTCGCGAACCGAGCTTTCAAGGAAGGCGCGGTCGAAAATGTACTCCCCACCCAGGGCCCGGTCCATTTCGGCCATTAATTCCAAGACTTTGGTATTGTGTTTCTGAATCCGCCGGAATTTTGCGAACAGGGACCGGACCCCTTCGAGCCCCTGTTCGGCAGCAGGCCTTTTTTGCCTGAGTGAGATAAACGGCAGCCGCATGATATTGCACCTACACCCCGTGAAAGATACCTCCAGCAATACGCTTTTCCTGGATAAAAACGCGTTTTCCCGTCTTCCGTCTTCCGTTTTCCGTGCTCAGGTTTTATGCTGATCCCGCACGGCGATTTTCATCCAGCCTCCGGACGGTATCGATGATATCGCTTAGTTTGAACGGCTTGGCCACAAAATCGAAGGCCCCTTTCCGGAATGATTCCTTTGCGGTGTCCGAGGTGGCAAACCCCGTTATGACCACGACACCGGTATTGGGCGCAATCTCTTTGATTCGCGCCAGGAAGTGCATCCCGTCGGTCCCTTTCATCTTCAGGTCGGTAATGACAATATCGAATTGCTTTTCCTCGATCCTGGCCATGGCCGAAGCGCTGTCGGTAAAGGTTTCCACCTCGTAGCCCGCTTTTTGGAAAGCAGGTCTCAGCCGCTTGCACACTATAGGCTCATCATCCAAGATGAGAATCTGCGTCTTTCGGTCGCAGTTCGCACATGGGGGCGTCATCGTTCACCTCCGTAAGGGTCTGAATCCTCTGCATAAAGTCGGATAAATGAAGGTCGATCCGTTCATCGGCGATCATGCTGATATCGAGTTGGCGCGTGTAGCCTATCAAGCCGCCCAGGACCTTCATCCTGGAAACCATTCTCTCTTTGGACATTTTCTTGATTCTGCCGACAACCAAATCTCCGTGTACCTCGACGCGAAAATCGAAGCACTCCATTACTTCGGCGATAAACCTGGCTCGGCGCGAGCGGCGTGCAACATTGGAAACACCCCCGAGAAACCGGAAATAAATATAGTTATCGTTCAGCACGTCTCCAATGTAGGCGTCCAGCATATTGAAGTGATAGCCGAGTCTGAGGTGGAGATTCATGTAATGATTCGATATCACGGCCAGATTGCGGCCAACATCCTCGGGGCCGGCCAGCGATGAACTGAATGTCCGGGTGAAGCTCGACATTAAGCTGCCCAGGTCCACGTTAACGGGATTGGTTTCCCACATGCCGCTTTCCGAGAGTCCCTGCAGGAGCGCTTTCATTGGCGTTGATTCAATTTGTTCGAGCGTCACGGACCGGGCCTCGGCAGCCGAACTCGTGCCCTTCTCGATATCGATTACCACCAGGCCGAGTGGAATTACGAACTGCAGTCGTTTCGGTGTTTTGTCGTGAAGTTTTTGGTAATTTTCACTCAGGTCTATGAGCCTCTCGACCGCTTTTTCATGAACGAACCGGGTGATATCATGAAAGGTCCGGCAACGGGCCGCTTTGAAAGACTCGCTGTGCGGGTCGACCAGGTTAAGGGGGTTTATTCTCTTTAGGATCCTTTTGAGCATGCGGTACTCGTATGATTCCTCAAAGACGTCTTCCTGGGTGATCTCAAATTCGCTCAGTTCCTCGACCGTTCCTTCATAAACCACGTTCTGGATAGCATCCAGGGTCACCTCATCCCCCGTTTTCAGCACTCTGGTGGCCACCCCCGTATCCACCACGGTGGGGACCCGGTATTCGCGGGCCAGAGTGGCCATATGCCCGGTTGCCGAACCTACGTCCGTAATTATGCCCCTGGCTTTGCGCATGATACGAGAGTATTTGGGAGACGTGTAGCGAGCCACCAGAATCGCCCCGTAGGGAAAATCCTTCAGGTCGTCATCCCCCTGCGCCACATAGACCTTTCCCGACGCAACGCCTCCCTGGACAACGGTCCCCTGGCCCGAGAAAAGCACCTGCGCCGACAGGCTTGCATGGTCGATATAGAGCCGATGGTGCTCCGGCTGGTTAGGTTGAACGTTAAGCGGCCTTGACTGAAGGATATAGAGATTGCCTTGGCTGTCAAAGGCCCATTCGACGTCCTGGGGACGCCTGTAGTATCTTTCGATCACTATGGCCGTCTGGGCGAGCCTCTGGATATATTCGGCCGAAAGACAGGGCTTGTCCTGCAGATTCTGAGCAACGTCATCCCAGGCCGTCCCGCCGTTCTGCTTCATGACCATTTTGCTTACCTTGCGCCCTGACTCGGTCGAGATGACATTGTGGGGGGGCAGCCTGTCCAGGAAGAACGTATCCGATTCTGCGAGGCCGTCCACAACGGCCGGCCCAAGACCCCATGCGGCACTTATCACCATGGCTTCCTTTTCCAGTGGAAGCGGCGCGTAAGTGTACATCGCGCCGCTGACTTCAGCCTCCACCATCAACTGGCACCCGACCGCCATGGCATTCTCGCTCTCCCGATATCCTCTATGCAGCCTGTATCGCCAGGCTTCAGGCGTGTAGGCCCCGGCTATCACTCGCCGGTAGGCTTGCAGAATACCCTTTCTGGGGACATTGAGCACGCTCTCATACTGTCCGGCAAAACTGAAGTCGCTGTCCTCGCCCCAGGCGCTGCTCCTTACGGCAAAGCTCAAAGGTTCGCCCTTTCGCCTTCCGCCGATAATATCCAGCATGGCGTTTATATTCGAAACTATATGCCTGGGGATGGTCGCCTCGAAAATGCGTCCGCGCACCTCATTGCACATGGCTTCGAACGCAGTCTCGTCCTTTACGTCCACTGCGGCAAGACAATGTTCTATGTGCTTTAGCAGACCGTTGGCTTCCATAAAATCGAAGAATGCCCTGGTAGTTATGACAAAACCATCCATGGTGGGCAGCTCCAGCGTATTGCGTATGTCCCCCAGATTGGCGAACTTGTTGCCCACCTCCTCATTGAGATCGCCATTGAGTTCGTCGAGCAGAACAGTCGGCCTGGTCATGGGAAAAGCGCGCCTGCCGGCCAGTTCCTCCTGGATATCGTTTTGTATTCGCTCGAAAGCGATAAAAAGGTCCACATTCTCGTTCTGGGTCATTACGCACAGGTCTGAAATCAACTTGAAAACGAGGTCTCCTATTTGCTCGCTGATATCCAGGACATACTGGCGATCAAATACGTACTCGCCCCCGAGCTTGTCCCCCATGTCAGCCATAAGTTCCAGGAGACGGTTGTTCCGTTCCAGGATGCTCCTGAATTTCTTGAAGAGCACCGAGAAGGGGAGAGTAGGTTTTGTAGGCGACCAGAAGGAGAAAAATTCCTTCAGACCGTGTAAGAAATTCATTCAACCCGCTCCTTATGCGGAGTTGCGTTTAAAAGACAAGTCGGCGAATGTTTTGAGTAAAGACAGCCCTTGGCCTCGCCCTCAATGGCCCCCCTTGCCGCCCTGAAAAATCAGCCCGATTCCAAGACCGGCCAGCAGAGCTATAATGGTCGCGAGGATGCCGTAGAGCGCCGAGTGCCCGAAGGCAAGTCCGGCGAGCAGCGCCGGGAAACCAACCAGATTAACGGTAACCGGCTCTTCAGCCCGGGCGACGATCTCTCCGTTCCTCACCGCATCGAGTTCGACCGTATAGGAGCCGGGACTCAGGCGAGAGGGGACCGGGATCTGTGCCACAAAGTTTTTCTGACCATCAGATGCGCTCTCGTAGGAAATGTTTCCAAGCATCTCCCGGTACAGTCCTTCCTTTTCTTTCAATTTGAGAAATTCGTCGAAAGCGTTTTCGTGCCCATCGCCGTTGGCTTCTATCTGGACTGATCCCTTGAGACCCGAGAGCCTCAAGAGCCTGATCGAGGCCCCTCCATTGGCTTCGAGGCGCTTGAAATCAACGGCCGATGAGACCATACAAACACCGGGCGCCCCTTTGAAGGTGATTGAATCGAGGTTCATCCACATGATGCCCCCTACTTTTCCCTTCTCCTTCATGTGAAACTCACAGGAGGCTCCCATGAACCGGACGATGGCTTCACTGTCAGCGGGAATCGATCCCTTTGCGGTAAGGGTGGTCCCGTTGTAAAGCGCGCCAATGTGGATGGCCTGAGGCTCGACCGTCATCCGGGCATCGTCCTGCGCCGCAGCGGTGGAAACTGTAAAGATGCAGATGGCGAAAAAGATTATAAAGGTTCCGATCTTCATTTTTTAATGTCCCCCCACATAAGCCAGGAGTACCTCGGGCCGGGCAATCAGCTCGTAGAGCATCTTGACCATAACCACGAGAACCAGGGAGGCCAGGAGTATTTTGAGTTGGTCCCCGCGCAGTTTTCTGCCGAGCTTCGCCCCGATCTGTGCCCCTACCGACGATCCGATGAGCAGCAGCAGAGCAAGGATAAAATCCACTGTGTGGTTTCGCCACGCCTGCATGATTGTAACATTGATACAGGTGAAAAGAATCTGAAACAGACTTGTGCCCACGACTACGTGCATGGGCATCCGTAGCATATAAACCATTACGGGAACCATGATGAATCCGCCGCCCACGCCCATTATCGCAGCCAGGATTCCAACAAGTATTCCAAGAATGAGCACCATCAGCACTGAAACCCGCACACCCGATCTCTCGAATTCGATCTGAAAGGGTAGCTTTTTTACCATGCGTCCGTACAACGATTCTTTTCTGACTCCGGGTGCGGGGATCTTTTTTTGGGTCTTGCGCATCGACTGAAGACTCTCGGCGAACATGTAGCTCCCGATGATTCCGAGCATGAGCACATAGGTGAGGTTGATCAAAAAATCGGCGTTGCCGAGCTGCCGCAGGACTTTGATGATCTGCACTCCCACCGTCCCACCGGCTATCCCGCCGATCAGCAGTATAAGGCCCATTTTGAAATCGACGTTGCCGAGACGGAAGTGCGCAAGGGTGCCCGATGTCGAGGCCCCGACGATCTGGTTGGAATCTGAGGCTGCCGCCACAGTCGGGGGAATGCCGAACATTATCAGAAGCGGCGTCATCAAAAACCCGCCGCCAACCCCGAAGATACCGGACAGAAGGCCTACCCCGCCCCCTAAACCTAAAATTACGAGCAGGTTGACGCTGTTTCCGGCGATTGGTAGATAGAGGTGGAGTGGAATGCTCATGACCGTTGCTCTCTCCTTTGCTGAAGATTTTGCATTTTTCGGGGGCTTACCAGCTCGACCCGACACGCGATGCGATGCTGAATTTTGCGAATTTGCGCCATATCCCGTTCCGAATGAGAACTCTCATCATCGGGATGATCTGCTATCACCAGCGTTATCCGGTTCTGTTCGACGAACCGGATTACTTCTTCCTCATAGTTGCCTTCCGAAATGAAATATTCGATTCGAGCACCCTCCGACTTGGCAATTTCGATGAGCAGTTCGAGGCGTTCCCGGGGCTCGCATGGAGCGTTATTCTTCTCGATGCCCGCGCCTTTTGCGGAAGGCGGGAGCACCAGCAGGGCATAGAGCTTCGCGTCGATCCTCCTGGCCAGCGAAATCGCCCTTGACCATGCGCCCCAGGAACCGCTCCGGCAGTTCATGCTAACCAGTATCCGTTCCATATTATCTCGATCCCCTTTGCATCGGCTCTCTTTAGGCAAGCAATGTGCCAGACCGGCAAAAGCAGGGAACAACGCGGATTTCCTTGAAATGTATGGCGATTTATAATGCGAAGCCGGTGCATTTACTGTTTCAAAATGAAATAGCAATCCCCGTCATTATGGATTAGTATTCCATTTTGGAACAGCACCGCAGGGCGAAAAAACTTCTTCGAGGCAGAGACACAGAGGAATAAGTAGGCTGAAGGTTTTAAAACCTAACAGCCTTCAGCCTGCGTCCTCACAAAGCGCCCTCACAAGGAATCGGGCGCGAACTTGAAGCGTCAAAGGCGCTTCCACTATGTCCAGAGCGAACCCGAAACGCAGTGAGGGTTCCGGACGCGAACTGGGCACTCGCAAAAGCGGCCTCACAAAAAATCGGCCGCGAACTATACGTATAGGGCCTGGTTGCATAACGCTAACCGCGAACCCGAAAATGGTGAGGGTTCGTGCCCGGACTGAAGGCACGAATTAACGGTTGGCTCGCTAGCCCGGACCTGAACGAAGTGAGGGTCCAGCGTTTAGCATCGGTCGGAAATGTCAGCGCGAATCCGAGCGAAGTGAGGGTTCAGCCTATTTCTCAGTGTCCCTGCGGTGGATGTAGCGCTGTCGGCGGCTTAACCTGCAAATGGAAACAGTCTCCCAAAAGTTTCCATATTTTTCCATGATGTTTCCAGGGAGTTTCCATCTGTTTCCATGCGGAGAAAGTACTTCACGTCCCTACGGGACATCCGGAAACCATGAAAAGGTTGAGCCTTTCACTGGGGTGGCCCGGATAACTCGTTATCCGGGGCGCGTAGCGCCAAGAGGACCACGCAACTTTTCGAAGCAGTTGCTCGCGTCCCTCTAGGGACACCCTGAAACCATGAAAAGTGTCATTCCCTTCGCGTCTTCGCGTCTGGGAACTTTTCGAGACAGTAAATCAAAAATTCCCATGATGTTTCCATGATGTTTCCATGGCAAAGAAAAAGATTAATAATGACAAACTCTTACAATTGATCCGGGATGGAAACAGCCCGGCCGGGGCAGCGCGCCACCGTCTCGAACATCTTGCCACATCTTTTTAGAGTTGCTATTTATCTCTTTACCTGAAAAACAGGTGAATGGCTGAATGGGTGTGAAAATCTTAAATTTGCCGAATGACGGAGAAGGCGCATGAAGTTCGAAGGGACCGAGCGTTATTACCTTAGCGCTGAACTGGGCGAGATAGTAAATATTTCCATCTCGATGGAAAAACCCCTGCTTCTCATGGGTGAAGCGGGAACCGGGAAGACCCGGCTTGCTTTCGAAATCGGCCGCGCGTTTGGAATCAACATGGAAGAAGCGCGCTGCAAGTCCACTTTCAAAGGGGAAGAGCTTTGCTATGTATATGATACTGTGCTCAGGCTGAACGATTCCCGGTTTGGAAGCGGAGAATCGGGCCGCAACGTTAACGATATCTGGGATTACCTTCGCTTCGGGCCGATAGGCAGAGCGTTTCTTGCCGAGGATAGAAGGGTGCTGCTGCTCGATGAGATCGATAAGACCGATTCGGATACTCAGGACAACCTCCTTGACGTCCTCGAGGATGGTTCCTTTACCATTCGGGAAATCAATCATAAAGTGGCGGCCCAACATATGCCCATCATAATCATTACGAGCAACGCCAAAAGAGAGCTCTCCGATCCCTTTCTGCGGCGCTGTTTCTGCCACTACATCCCCTTCCCGGGCCCAGAAGAGATCTCGATTATCGTGCGGCTGCATTTCCCCGACATCGCTGAACAACTCCTCGAAGCATGTCTTGCGGAATTTTACCGCCTGCGGGAACAGGGGTTCGAAAAGCCGCCTGCCACAGCGGAACTGCTCGACTGGATCGGCGCCGTGCGCTCCAGTGGCGGGAACGGGCCCGGAGCAGGGAAGGCGGTCCGGCATATCGGAACCCTTCTCAAACGTTCCGGGGATTTGTTGAAATTCAAAGGCATAAACCAAAAGAGTCAATTCCGATGATGAGGCGAAGAAACAATTTGCGGGCTTAAGTTCTTGATTCGAAGTCGCCGGAAGGGTTCACTGATGCTCTCATTCATCCAACAGTTGCGCGAGGCGGAAATCCCTATAAGTGTCCGGTATATTTTGGAGTTTTACCGGGGTCTCCAAAAAGGCCTGGCGCCCGACCTTGACCGGCTCTTCCTGCTGGCCCGCCTTGTTTTTATTAAGAACGTCGAACACTATGACGCCTTCGAGCGGGTTTTTGCGCACTTCTTTCTTGGCAAAGGCTCATGGCAAATGCCCGACTGGGAAGATGTGTTTGCCGGCAAGCCTTTCCAGGAGTGGCTGCGCGATCAGGTCGAAAAGGGGGTAATTTCTGCCGAAGAGTTGCGAACATACGGGATGGAGGAACTGCTGAAGAGGTTCTGGGAAACGCTTTTGGAACAAAGCGGCGCACACCATGGAGGCAATACCTGGATTGGGACCGGGGGGCGGTCCCCGTTCGGCCACTCGGGCCATGCTGGTGGAGGAATACGCGTTTATGGAAAGGGTCTTCATGGTACGGCTCAGAAGGTGATCGATAAGAGGAACTATATCAACTATAGCGAGAAATCCCCTCTGGCCAGGGAGAATGTGAGCCAGATCCTGGCTTCGCTTAAGAATCTGAAACGTGCAGGACCGGAGACCGAGCTGGATATCGACGAGACGATAGCCCGGACCGCGAAAAACGGAGGCGAAATCGAACTGGTGTTTGCCAGGGAGTTTCGCGATCGCTTAAAGCTGTCAGTCCTGCTGGACAATGGCGGCTATTCGATGATGCCCTACTTCGATCTTGTGAAGTCCGTGTTTGGAAAAATCCGAGACCACTTCAAGGACCTTAAGTACTATTATTTTCACAATTGCCTGTACGGGGCCGTTTATCTGGACCTGCCGAGGACGAGGACGATTGCGTGGGAAGCCTTTGTGAGCCAGGGAAGTGACACGCACCTTATAATAATTGGGGACGCCAATATGGCGCCGTTCGAGTTGATGGCCGCCAACGGGTCCCTCTATATTGAGGGCGGCGATCGAAGACCCGGACGGGAATGGCTAAAAGAGATCAGGGCGGCGTTTCCGGCAAGTGTGTGGCTAAATCCCATTCCAAAAGAGCGTTGGTCTCAGGAAAGTGTGACGGTCAACCAGATTGCCCGCATATTTCCGATGGAAGATTTGACTCTTGCCGGCATCAGGAACGCGGTTCAGGTACTGGGCCGAAGAAGATAGCTAGTTTCCGATCCGGTCGAAAGGAACTGAGATCAAAATGGGAAAGGAATTGGAAGAAAAAGTGCCGTCTGCAACCGGGCCCCACCGGTTTGAAATGAATCAATGGATAAGCTGCTCCCCGTTTGAGCGGCTTTTGAATATGACCATCGTCGAGGCTTGCGACGGCAAGGCGACCCTGACCATGCCCTTTTTTAAAGACTACGCCCAGGGGGCGGGACTGATGCACGGCGGGGCGCTGGTGAGTCTTGCAGACACGGCCGTTGTCATGGCGATCAAGAGTATAATAGCGCCTCCGTCGCTTTTTGCCACCACAGAACTTGAATCGAGATTTCTTCTTCCGGTGACAAGAGGCGTTGTGACGGCGAAAGCGGAGGTAGTCAGCAGGGAGGGAAGGCGCCTTAAGGGAAATGCGACTCTTTACGACGAAGAGGGAAGAGCGGTCATGGAGTTTTATTCTTCCTTCAAGGTTTCAAAAGATCATCAAATAAAGGCAGTTAGCTTCAAATCATAGCAAATCGTTGGTCGTGGCGGGACAGGTGGAGCGTTCAGCAGAGCGCAAACTCATGCCTGGCCCCATTTGAGCTTTGATCTTAGAATCTCGAAGTGATCGACGCCCGGCGCCTTTATTATGCGCAGGGGAGTGGCGGCCGCCTTAACTATCACCTGGTCAGGTTCCTGGATCAGGCAACCTATCTGTCCGTCGCAGGTCAGGGTTACGTCTGCAGCGGCTTCGCCAATGTCGATCGTGATTGTCACGTTTGACGGAAGGACGATCGGCCGGTTTGTGAGGGTGAAAGGGCAAATCGGAGTCATGATAATGGCCTGAGCGGTCGGGAATATGATGGGTCCCCCTGCGGAGATGTTGTAAGCGGTCGATCCTGTGGGGGTGCAGATGATGAGTCCGTCACCATGGTAGTGAGTGAGAAAATGACCGTCGATAGTTGCGTGGAGGTCGATTATCCGGGCGAGCGCCCCTTTGTTTATAACGGCGTCATTGAGGACTCGGTGGCTGAAAATCTCTTTGCCCTCACGCCTTACCGATACCCGCAAGATCATCCGTTCCTCGATGTCGAAATCCCCCCTGAGGATTTTTTCGAGTTCTGCAAAACAGGAGTCGGCGCTTATCTCCGTAAGAAAACCAAGGCCTCCCAAATTGATGCCGATGATCGGAATGGATTTTCGTTCTATAAAACGCGCGACACTCAAAAAGGTCCCGTCTCCGCCGATCACCACAACCGTTTCGACTGTATCGGGGATATCGATTTTTTGATAGATGCAGCTAACGCCTGAATTATCGATATTCTCTTTAAGAAAAACTTCTATGTTGCGGTTCTCGAACCATTCTTTGAGTTGCAGGGCCAGCCGGGCGGCTTCAGGGCGCATGCGTTTATAAATTATTGCGACATGGCGCATTTCTTTCTCCAAAAAACTAACGCTACGGCCTCGGCGGTCCGATAGAATTAAAAGGATTTGTAAAAATCATCCCGCTGCTCTAGCTTGCAGTGGCAACACCGGGTAAGAAGCCTATAGGTCCTATTTGCAGGCGAGTCAAGTGCTTTGCAGCCCGGTTTGGATGGATGACGGTTTAGTTGATTGACTCTTTCCATCTCGCTAAGGTGGTCAATGAATTCCGAGCGGCGATCTGCAATCACTTCGAAAACGATCCTGGTCGTCGATGACGAGCGGGAGGTCTGCGAAATTATATCGGATGCCCTGACCGGTCAGGGTCACAAGGTGGAGAGCGCCAGTGATGGCATCGAGGCTGTCGAAAAGATCAAAAACAGCGAATTCTCTATCGTCGTTACGGACATGGATATGCCTCGAATGGACGGAATGCAGCTCATCGAGTACATTGTGCACAATCACGCCGATATCGATATAATTGCCATCACGGGGCACTTAATGAGATACAAGTACACTGAGGTGGTTGAAGCGGGGGCTACCGATTTCATTACAAAGCCTTTTACCATTAACGAGCTGGAGGCCAAGCTCAACAGGCTGATCAGAGAGAGGAGTCTCAGGGAGCAACTCTCCAAGCTGGCCGTCCGGGACCCCCTGACCGGTCTTCAGAACCGCCGTTCCTTTGAAGAAAATGTGCGAAAGGAAGCGATCCGTACAACCCGCTATCAGCATACTCTTTTTCTGTTCTTTATGGATGTGGACAATTTCAAGAAGTACAACGACCTCTATGGCCACCAGGCAGGCGATGCGCTGCTCATCGAGACGGCGAATCTTTTGACGAATTCGATACGGGAAAACATCGACAGTGTCTTCCGCTACGGCGGCGATGAGTTCGTAATGCTTCTGCCGCATCTGCCGGCCGCTCAGGCCCTGAGTGTTGCCAAGCGCATCTGCAAGAAGTTTGACCTTTTGAATTTGAAACCGACAAGCCTTTCGATCGGCATCGCCAGCTTCATCGAAAGGTCGGGGACTATCGAGCAGGACATTCAAGACATGATACAGCGGGCCGACTCAGCCCTTTACACCGCTAAGAAAGGCCCGGGCAAAAACGGGGTTTTTGTCGATGAACGTTCGCGCTAGCCCATGGAACTCGGCGCCGGGGCGATTGCGCCTCCGAAAATAAAGATTTGTTTCATTCATGTTTTGAAGTTTAGTCTTAAAATTAATCTTGACACCCTATAGTGGGTACTTTATATAGGGCTGACCGCTGAGCACAAAGGAGTTCTGCGGTAACCGATGAAAATCGTTGGACTTAGTTGGCGTCACCCAAAAATCTGTTAATGCCAGTACATTACAATGCAGATTGACACGGTGGCATTTTTTTGGGTTAACCCTTTTGCGAGACCACTTTATGATGTGGTATTGAGTCCGCCCTGAACTTTGGAAGTGAGTCCATCGTCAGATGGCTGAAAACGTGTATGCCCTGTAGCGTTTTTGGAAGACTCACGGTAGCATCTCCGATATCGGGCGGCAAATAAAATTCTAATATTTGTACAGGGGACTTTAGGTTCTCACGACGGGAGGTGACTGCCATGGGCAAGCCTGAATTCGGTTTTGGGGTCCATTTGATCTTGGACGGCTACGGCTGTGACCGTGCGGCGCTGCAAGACATCAACCTGATCTATAATTTCCTCGAAAACTATCCCTCTCAAATGGATATGACCAAAATCATGCCGCCTTATGTTTTCCGGTATTCGGGAGCGGTTCCGGAAGACTGGGGAGTGTCCGGCTTTGTCCTGATTGCTGAAAGCCATATCAGCATTCATACATTTCCGGATAAACAGTATCTGAGCATAGACATGTTTTCGTGCAAGCCTTTCGATACCGACGTGGCGGTCGAGACAATAAAGAGTTATTTTAGAATTCAGAAACATGAGATCAAAGTCCTGGACAGGGGACAGGAATTTCCGAACACCATACGTGAATCCGCCCAGGTGGTCCGGATGGATCGGATGCTCAAACAGCGATCGAGGTAGGAAATACTTTATAGCGATACAAAATTGATGGGGTCCAGGGCTCTCACCAGCCCGGGACCCCATTGTTCATTTCGTCTGCAAAGCTTTCCGTTGCGTCTCTATTACGAAAAGGCGTGGTGGGCTGCGCTCCGCCCTCACAAAGCGCCCTCACAAAAGATCGGGCTTAGCCCACCCTTGGCTCTTTTCATGATTTCAGGGTGTCCCGGATGGACATGAGAAATTGCGGTGAGGAAATCCGGACGGAAACTATTCTCGGTATAGGCGCAGCAGGTCCCCATAGGCATCGATTCGACGGTCTCTCAGGAAGGGCCAGTTTCTACGGACCACTTCAGTCCTCGCCAAGTCGATTTGGGCCGTAAGCACCTCGTCGGTGTCATGGCCTGCCTTTGCCATGAATTCGCCCTGGGGTCCAATGATGAAACTGTTTCCCCAGAAGATTTGGCCGCTGCCGGCGCTTTCAGAAGCGGGTTCGAACCCGACCCGATTTGCGCAGATTACCGGAACCCCGTTGGCGATTGCGTGGGACCTCTGAATAGTCATCCATGCATCCAGCATAAGCCTTCGCTCAACCTCGGACTCGCCCGTCTCCCAGCCGATAGCCGTAGGGTAAAGGAGCAGCTCGGCCCCTGAAAGAGCCATCAGCCGCGCAGCTTCCGGATACCACTGGTCCCAACAGACCAATACTCCCAGCCTGCCCACTGATGAAGCAACAGGGCAGAACCCCAGGTCACCCGGCGTGAAATAGTATTTCTCATGATAGCCCGGGTCATGGGGGATATGCATCTTACGGTACTTGCCCGCTATTGAGCCATCCTTTTCGAGGACTACAGCCGTATTGTGATAGAGACCAGCGGCACGCCGCTCGAATACGGACGCTACGATCACCACACTCAATTCCCTGGCCAGGGAGCCTAAGGCGTCACTGGCGGGACCCGGAATCGGCTCAGCCAGGTCAAAGTGAGCGGGATCCTCTGTCTGGCAAAAATAAGGCCCAAGGTGCAACTCCTGCAAAACGATCAGCTCGGCCCCTTTGGAGGCGGCTTTCCGAACGCCGGCCGAACTCTTTTCCATATTGGCGTTTCGGTCCGCCGTGCAACTCTGCTGAACGAGCCCCACAGTGAGTTTTTTCATCCCAGGACTCCTTTGGGTATCTGCATAGTAATGCAATGAAGCGAACCGCTGCCTGTCAGAAGGGGAAGGCAGTGAACGCCTGTTACCCGGCGCCCGGGAAAAGCCCGCCCGATGATCTCGATGGCCGGGCGATCCTTTGGGGTGCCATACATCGGTACGAGTACCGCGCCATTGATAATCAGGAAGTTCGCATAAGTTGCCGGAACTCTCCGACCCTGTCCATCATGCGCAGCGTCGGGCCAGGGTAGCGCAACCAGCCGATAGGGCCGTCCGTCCAGCGTCCTGAAAGACCTCAGTTCCTCGGCCATTGTTCCCAGCGGCAGGTAATGTTCGTCGGAAGGATCGTCACATGCCGTATAGACTATGGTGTCATCCGGGCAGAACCGTGCCAGGGTGTCCACATGCGCATCGGTATCATCTCCGGCCAGATGCCCGTTCTCGATCCACAGCACCCGTTGGGCGCCCAGCACTCTACACAAATAGGCCTCAATGCCGCTGAGTGAAAGGTGCGGATTTCGGTTGGGGCTGAGCAGACAATTGGCGGTTGTGAGAATGGTTCCCCGCCCGTCGCTCTCGATGCTCCCGCCCTCAAGAACGAACCCCATGGTCTCCAGTCGTGCCTTACCGAAGATGCCAAGCCTGGCGAGTTCCCTGGTTATCTGATTGTCCAGGTTGGAAGGGAACTTGAGTCCCCAGCCGTTGAAGCCAAAATCCAGCATTACGGGCTTCTCGCCCTCAAAAACAGTGACAGGACCAAAATCCCTTGCCCAGGTATCATTGGTTTCGATCCGAGAGAATCGGACCCGGTCCACAGGCAACCCGGCATCGACGGTGGATCGCCTGGCTTCCTCGATATCAGGCGCCACCATCAGAAGGCGCTCAAAACGGGTGATCTCTCTTGCGATATCGATTGTCACGCGCTGCACGGCATGGAGATTGATCCAATCGGTCCCTTCGTGGGGCCATGCCATGAGCACGCCGTCCTGCTCTTCCCATTCTGCGGGAAGCCTGCGTACCGTTTCGATCAACGAAGCACCTCTGCCCGTCAGGTTGCCGGGTGGCCTACGGGTAATTGATTACGAGGAAAAATTCGTGCGCACACGACAGACAACAAGCTATATGAGACCATAACTACCGGTTATTATCAAGACGGCGATGCTTCACTTTTCCAAATTTTCATGGACAAGGAATGGGCTACTTGTTAGACTAACTTGTTAAAAGTAGAGTATGGGCGGTAAACAGGGATCGATTTGACTTTGAAGTTAATTGCCTGAAAGAGAGTGATCTAAAATTGGAAGAACCGTCAGCCAAGGGCTTCCAGAATTGGCTCCGAATGTGCTTCCGGCGGCTTGCTGGTGTCGAAAACGCCGACGACGTCGAAAAAGAGATACAGCAGATAATTGACGAAGGGGAACAGCGGGGACTGATCTCAGAGGACGAAGGGGAAATGATCCAGGGGATCTTTTCCTTTCGCGACACGATAGCCAGAGAGATTATGGTCCCGCGTACCGATACGGTTTACGCTGAGGCTGAGACCAAACTCCCGGAAATAATTCAGATCATAATAGATAGCGGACACTCCAGGATTCCGATATACCAGGATAACATCGACAACATCATCGGGACGCTGCACGCCAAGGATCTTCTTCCATCCTGGGGCGCCGGCGATATGGCGATCCGCGACATAATGCGTCCTCCATATTTCATTCCCGAGACAAAGAAAATCAGCGAAGTTCTCAAAGATTTGAGGGACAATAAGTCTCATATGGCCATTGTTATTGACGAATATGGCGGGACTGCCGGTATCCTCACGCTGGAGGACATAATAGAGGAGATTATCGGCGAGATAATGGATGAATACGATGCCGAACAGAAACTTATCGTCGAGCATGAAGATGGCTCCATTAGTGTGAATGCGCGCCTTGACGTCGAAAAACTCGAGGATTTTCTCCAGGTCGACCTGCCGGAAGGTGACTTCGAATCTGTTGGCGGCTTTATTATAAGCCTTATCGGAAAAGTGCCCGAGGTGAACGAAAAAGTTATTTATGACAGTCTTGAGATCGTGATCGAAGCCGGATCGACCAGGAAGATTGATAGGGTGCGTATCCGCAAACTCGACCCGGGAGAAGTCCCTGAGGAGCCTTCCGGATAAGAGCCTGGCAAGTAGAGATGGAAATTGTAGTGGCCACTGATTTCCTCCCTTATTCCCATCATATTTGAATCTCTGGTTTGAGTGCTATGAATGCGATATTGCTCTCGGCCCTGAGCGGACTATTGCTTTCGGCGGGGTTTCCGAAGCCTGCGATGTTCTATTTTTCCTGGGTGTCTTTCGTACCTCTGCTTTATGCAGTCAAGGGCAAAACGGGAAAGCAAGCGCTTGCGCTCGGTTATATTTGCGGGTTGGTGCATTCTTTGACATGCCTTTTTTGGATATATCACGCAATTTATTACTATGGTGGTTTTTCGCCCGCGGTTTCCTCCCTGATTCTTCTGCTGCTTTGCTCCACAATGGCTGTATATCCCGCTCTGTTCGCTTTTCTGGCGCAAAAATGTGAAGGCCGGCCCCTGCTATTTGTCTTTGGGCTGCCGTTCGCATGGGTCGCACTCGAATGGGCCCGGGCGTTCGCTATTTCAGGATTTCCATGGGCAAACCTGGGATATACCCAGACGCCGCTAAACCGGCTCATCCAGATCGCCGATATAACCGGAGTCTATGGGCTTAGTTGGCTTGTAGTGCTTGGCAATACGGCCATTTTCGGTTTTATCCGCAACTTCAACCGCAGATCGGGGGTCGCTGTCCTGTCCGCCTGCGTTGTTTGCGTTCTGCTATACGGATTCTGGCGTTTCGATCAGATCAGGGGCTTGCAAAACAAGACTGGTGCGCTAAATGTGGGGGTTATCCAGGGAA
>JBKQTS010000100.1:0-8188 GCA_052143075.1 Syntrophobacteraceae bacterium
CCTCCCACCATCCGCGAAATCTGATTCCGTTTTCAAAGAGCGAAAATGTAGTGCCAAGAAAGTCAAGTACCTATCTATGTTATTGTAATTACAAAATAAGTTTTTTGGCACTGTAGAAGTTGAGTTATGTGTTTGCTGGCTGTATTGGTCTTTGGCGGCCCTCTATTTTCCGTCGATGCAAAATCGACAACACCCATTAGTTCAATTCACGATAGCCTTCCTGTCAGGACTTCGGATGAGATGATCGCAAAACGGGGCTGTTGTTCTTGGCATCGTGGTGTGTGTGGTTGTTCTGGTGGACGTATACAATGCTGCGACGGCTCTACAAGCCCCAGATGCACTTGCAACCACGACGACAAGCCGATGATGACCTTGGCATGGAGTGGGTACGACTATGAAAAAGGAGACTTTGTCGAAATAGACAAAGGTAATCTGGTCAGGGGCGGGAATGACATCGAATTCTACGATTATGATGATGGTTCCTACCATAATGCCGACGTTGAGTCCATTCACCGCTCTGGAAGTACCGTAGATGTGGACGTTTACGACTACGACAATGACGAGTATCGGACCCTGGAGATGGACGATTAACAGATGCCTGAATTCAGCCTACACAGTCCGAAAGGCTTCGCAGAAGGGCAAGCGGAACGTTAACTAAAATGAGCTAAGAAAGGAACCAGCATCATGAACTGCGAAATTGAATTCCTGCAGGTCGGTGATGCCTCAAGAGCTGGCGATGCTATCATTATCCGATACGGTGAACTTGACTCCTTTGAATTGATGATCGTCGATGGAGGCAATATCGATTCTGGCGAGCTGATTGTTGAACATGTAAGGCGGTATTTCGGAAGAAATGCAGTTATCTCGCATGCTGTGCTGACGCACTCAGACGACGACCATGCATCTGGTCTGCGGACTGTGTTATCCGAACTCCCTGTATCTAACCTCTGGCTGAATGTGCCTTGGTGGTTTGCTACTGCCGCCCGTCCTTATTTTTCGAACAAGAACTGGACCGATGCTGGTTTGCAAAACTCGATCATGAACGACTACGATGTAATCTCAGAAGTGGTTGAAATTGCCATCAAAAAAGACATCCCAATCAATCCTCCGATTTTAGGAGCACAGATTGGGCCATTTTTCGTCCTCTCACCCCATCGGGGTGTATATACATTGTTGCTGCCACAGTTTGATCGTACCCCTGATCCAGACCAAGCCGCAATTAGGGCTTCTGGCTTTTGGATTGGGAAGGCGCAACCAGGTGCTTTGGGTAGGATGTTTGAAAAGGTTTTAGCCAAAGGACGGAGGTGGGTCGAGGAATCATGGGAAAATGAACGCCTCAGAGAGGGTGGGGTAACGAGCGCAAGCAATGAAAGCAGTGTTGTTTTGTATGGCGACTTCGGTGTTAGCCGTCGAGTATTATTGACAGGTGATGCGGGTATTCGGGCGCTTTCCTGGGCAGCCTATGCGGCAGAGCAGGCTACCTTGTCACTCCAAGATTTTATGTTTGTTCAAATCCCTCACCATGGTAGTCGACGAAACGTCGGGCCTACCATCTTGAACCGTCTGCTTGGGTCGATTCAAGCCGAAGGAAGCCCAAGCCGATTTTCAGCCTTTGTATCTGCGCCAAAGGACGATGACACTCACCCCCGAATGATGGTGCTTAATGCATTTACGCGTCGAGGTGGCCGAGTAATTGCCACTCAAGGATCTAGCAAGATTTTTTGGGGAGGTTTTCCGGTACGACCAGAATACACAGCGGCCGAGCGCATCCCCTTTACTCCGAAAGTTGAAGATTACGATTAATCAGAATCAGATTTTTCTCATGGAGTGGTAGTATGGCAAAATCACTTAAGGAGCAGAACCGGTGGTACCTTTGGTTGATAATCGCGGCAAATTCTCTATTCTTATATACCGTCGTGCAAACAAACGCCATCGAAACTGCTGGCTTGCGCACTATATTCAAAGATACGAGCAGTCTCTTACCTGTTGGCTTTGTGGTCATTATTGCGACCGTTTTGAATGGCCTTCTCAGCGCAGAGAATAAAGCCCGGCTTGTGTTTTTGCGTTGGCATTATGCCTTGCCAGGACATCGTGCTTTCAGCCGCTATGCCAAAGCCGATCCGCGTATCGACCTCGAAAGGCTCATGAAAATGCATTGCTCTGCGCTTCCAGTAGATCCAATCCAACAAAACCGTGCCTGGTATAGCCTCTATAAAAGTGTGGAAAATCATCATGCGGTTTTGCAGGTGCATCGCGATTTTCTTTTGCTAAGAGACTACACAGGGCTGGCTGCTCTGTTTGTCGTATTTTTGGGCGCTTCAGGATTGTACGCTATTCCGTCATTAAAGATCAGTAGTGCTTACTTGCTGCTACTGCTTATTCAATTCCTTGTGGTGCGGCATGCAGCGGCCACTTATGGCATTAGACTGGTAACGACAGAGCTTGCTCACAAATCGGCAGAAAGGTAGTAGGGGCTGACTTCCGTGCCAAATCCCTCCATGGCAAAAGGCGTTGACATGCTGGAGAAGTCTGATAGCCTATTTCCAGTTTTTAGAAAAATGAGGAGCAAACAATGTCTGAGTGGTTTCTAGCTATTGCGACAGTGATTCTCGCGCTCGGCACCGTGTGGCTGGCCTTTAGTACAAGAAGCCTTGCGTTATCAACCTCTAAGATGTTAGGCGAAACGCGTGAAGCTTCCGTGCGTCAGTTAGGAGTGGAAACCTAGCTCCAATTGGCTGCACGCTTCGATTCACAGGAAATCAGAAGATCAAGAGTGAAACTAGCGGAGAAACTAGAAAATTATGATCCTTCGAAGCATGACGAAATCACTGAAGAGGTTCTCGATTTAATGGAAGATGTCGGAACTCTCTATAGGCTTGGACTAATCAATAGACAACTGGCTGATTCGGCCTTTAGCTATTGTGCAAGCCGTTTGTGGGAAGTGGCAAAAACTTACATTTATCAGGAGCGTGAGCGCAGCAAAGACAATGAATTATTCTCGGATTTTGAAGCATTCGCGAAGGAGATACGAAGATCAGATGAGAAGCTTGATAGTCTCGATTTAAAGAAATTCCTGTCTGATGAAAGGCATCAAATATAGAGTCGTACAGGAGCTAACCAGGCATTGAAGGAGCCAAAAATGAAAAGATTCAAATTACTGCTCATAATGGCGTTACTGGTCGGGTTAGTCTCTGCCGCCATTGCCCAAGAACCATCACCCCCGAAGACGCCGCCAAATTCATCGGCCAGCAAAGACTGTATGCGGCACGGTTGCCAGCGCACATTATGCCACTCGCAGCAAGGGGCAGCCTACTTTTTTGAACCTTGACAAACCATATCCCAACCAAGTCTTCAGTGCGCTTGTTTGGGGATCGGACCGGGGCAAGTTTGAGAATCCGCCTGAAACGATTTACTCCAGAAAAGAGATTTGCGTAACTGGGGTGATACAAAGCTATCGTGGTAAGCCTGAGATCGTTGTGAAAGGGCCGTCTCAGATTCGCTTCCGATAAAACTTAAGGAGGGTCAAATGCGGCTTGTATCTGCCCTGATTCTAAGTTTTTTGCTTCTAAATGGATGTGACAGGCTGACCCAGCTTGCCCAGCAGTCAGAGATTATCCAAAAACAAGGCGAGGAACTCAAGGCCATAGATGATAAAATAGACAATTTGGAAAAACGCCTAAGCGACTTACAGTTAAATTATGATGAGATAAAGTCGCATTGTAATGAACTGGAACAGAATTTATTTGATTTGCAATCACAGCACGATAAGGAGATAATCGATTTACAGAGTAAATATAACTGGATGGACGTTCAGATGAATGTTAACAAATCAATTATCCTTAATGCTACTTCTAAAGGATTCCAGAAATTGGATACAGATTTAGGCTGCTTTCTAGTCTCTGTACAAGGAATAACCCCATACCTCAATGGGCATAAACTTAATCTCAACATTGGAAACCCTTCAACATCTGAATTTGCTGGGTTCACTTTAAAGACGAAGTGGGGGGAAGCTTTTAACCCCAAAGGGAATGTAACCTACGCAGATTGGAAAAAATCTCTAAAGTCGAAGGAAGAGACATTTACGGAGCATCTGAAGGCGGGGCACTGGAATAAAATTGATCTTGTCCTTGCCCCAGCAAAACCCGAACACCTTGAGTACATAGAAATTGAAATGGAAGTCAACCAAGTCATGCTAATCAATGACCGTGAGTTACGTTAGATGGTTAAAAGTTCAATCTCCAGTGGATTTCGGATCGGACCAAGCTAACATTCCGATACTTAGAGGTAAACTTTAAAACAAGGGGCCTTTTTAAGGCTTAGAGGCCCGTTTTGGGCCTCAAAAACATTGCCGTAAGCAGCCAGTGTTGCAGTAGACAGATGCGCTACCCGTTCAGGCACCCTCTCAGCCCTTTAGCCCCCTTCCCGAATGCGCCCGTTTCGATCTCAACAAAGCCAATCAAATCGGGCCTTCAATTCTGGCTCGAGATGCTTGATCCGCTTAGGTTTAAATGCCTTATAACGCGGAATCATCTTTTCCTGCTCACTGCTCACTCATCACTGACATGGTGAGCGCTATCAGATTCCTTCGAATACAGTCAGGAACTCATCTCGTAGTATGCCGGATCGGGTAAGTATTGTACGTAAAGTCGAACCCTTGATTCTCAAGATCAACCGTAGCCCCGCGAACGAATCGCTGGATTGCGCGAGTTGTCGATCGGTGATTAGGTATGGTCATAGGTGTCTCGGTACCATCGTCGTTTTTTCGGATGAGCGCAACGTGATTTCCCTTCCTCACGACTTGAAACCCCAGATGGGCCAAGGCTTTTATGACATTCTCGATAGGGGCGTCTGCAGGGAACTTTTCTATCAGACGGCAACTCCTGTCTCAGCAACGAAAACCTCGATTGCCGAAGGAGCGTCATCAAACACTTGCGGGCCAAAAGTTTCAATGTGAAATCCTATTGCAGATTTCACATCTGATAATGCCTCCTCATAGCTATTGCCCTCACCCACGACAACCCCTTTCAGGCCGAGAGGATATGCCACATAGCCGTCTGCATGTTTCTCCACAATGATTTTGAAGCTCCTTATCATCTCAAACTCCCACAATGCTGGAACCGATAAAATTCGAACCTGTAATATTAGGCATAAGGTAGTTGAAAAACCCGGGAAAAACAAGGCCGTACTGCAGGGATGAATCAGACGCTGGAAAAAGATAGAGGAGCAATGAGGGTGATGAGTAATTCCTCTTACCTGCTTTAGCCGGAAGGAGCAGTGAGCAGTAAAAGCGTTTTGTCATTTCACTGTTGACCGTTACGGGGCTTGGGACCCGACCTCATTTGATAAACGGCATTAGGCCCAACCCCTTTTGATCACCGGCCAATTGATGCCATTGAGTGGCATGAAGCGGGACGCGGGCAGCTTTCGTTCCTTGCTTCTTCCTTGCTCTTTCGCTATTCACTACCCACCATTCACAGCTTCACTCCTTCCTGCTTCTTGCTCCGTGCTTCTTGCTCCCTGCTCCCTAACTATTCACCACTCACTATTCACTAATCCGCTTCCGCTCACTCGCTAAACGCTGCGCTTCCGCGATCTCGGCTGGGGTCATTTTCTCGGCAACCTCATCCCTGAGCTGCCGGGACCTCTGGTCGCCCTGTTCCGCCGCTAAATCCAGCCACATATGCGCCTGCACAAAATCCTGCGGGACGCCTTCCCCATCGAGGTACATTACCCCCAAATCATGCTGCGCATCCGCATGCCCCTGCTCAGCCGCCTTGCGATACCACTTTGCCGCCTCGATAGAATCCTGTGGAACGCCGCGGCCTTTGGCGTACATCAAGCCCAGGCGATATTGCGCCCCAACGTTTCCCAGTTCCGCCTCCCCACGGTAGAACTTTACCGCCTCTGCATACTCCCGCGGAACGCCTTGGCCGAAATTGTACATCACTCCCAGATCGACTTGCAATCCGGCGAGTCTTTGCTCCGCCGAGGGCTTGAGATCTTCGCAGCCATTGGCAGTATTGGCCCTGTCATAAGCCGCTTTACCATCATCGAAACCAGCATATGCAAAAGCAGTGAATCCGGCGAGCACGGCCGCAAAAAACAGAAATTTGAATCTTGCCATTCGCGCCTCCTGGAATTGGTAGGCCGATCAACGGAAGGGGGCTAATGGAAGCTTCCGCAGATTATCACGGATGAATAAGGCAAACTTTGTGTTGTCGCCCTGATGGAAGGACTCTATTGAAGCCTGAATCATGCCTTCTTGGCTTATATTCTTCCATTCAATGAAGTAGCCCTTCTTGTAAGCCAAGTGATTGATGAATTCCCGTTGTGCTCTGCCGTTGCCTTCGCGAAAGGGGTGCAGGGCATTAATCTCTCCAAGATAATAGGCCGCCCGCCTACTGAATGCTGCGGCGTCCAATGCGTCCAGATAGCCTTCCTCGGCTAACTTTTCGAAAACGGGATGCGCCGCGCTAACAATGTGCAGGTGATTGGCAAAATAAGTATTGTCCCTGGTAAGGTCGATGTCCCGGAGTTCGCCCGCCCATTCGTACACATCGCGAAACAGATGCTTGTGAATGGCTTTAAGGTGCTCAAGGTCGAAATGACCCTCTATAGGCTTTTCGGCTAGCTGAAAGCTCCGCCAGGCCACTAAAGAGGCCTCAGCCTTCTTTAGTTCGTCTTCGTCTCCGATGCCGAGTTTATTCTTGAGAACGCCGGTTTCCGGATCAAGGTAATGGTCTTGTCCCTCGTACTTTGCCATGCGTAAACCTGCGGACTGTGTTGCGGATACCTTCCTCAATCTCGATTTCGCCTCTGGCAGCCCGTTTCATCTCTTCGACAATGTCCGGCGGGACTTCCAGCCCTTCAAGCGTTTGCTGGGCCACGGCATTTTCTACGGCCTTCAAATTCTCGGTGATTTTCTGCTCTTTTGTCATAGGTGGGGGCCTCCGTCTGCTCCTCTGTCTTGTATAACACATCCCCTCGAAACGCGCA
The DNA here is from genome assembly GCA_052143075.1 of Syntrophobacteraceae bacterium. GTDB lineage: Bacteria > Desulfobacterota > Syntrophobacteria > Syntrophobacterales > Syntrophobacteraceae > SbD1. Next base: position 6,997 of record JBKQTS010000100.1, read on the forward strand.
CCAAAGATGATATTACCTGAAATCAGTTCCACCCGGCAACGCTCCTTCATCCACCCCGCTACGCTCCTTCACGTCCTCCCGTGTACACTCATGTCCATCCCGTCCCGGATTAACTTGCGCCTCGGAATGTCCCTGCTCCGCCAAGGGCTTTAACTCTTCGCAGGCTTTGACATAATCGGCTCTAAGTCCCCCCCCACCCCGCCGGCGTCGAAGTACAATAGCGTAGGTGCAAATACACCCCCGGACCTGCCCCGTATAGGGTGTTCGCATGATTGAAACCGCAGCCTCTGATATCTATCTCTGAGATGTCAGGGATAATGACATTTCCACTCAAAACCCGGATAAGGAGATCCCCATGAAATGGCTGTTGGTTCTGCTGTTACTTTTCCCAAGTGTTGCCATGGCCGCAGACAAGTGCTGCTTCATGGGGCCGGGAGACTGTTTTGTAATCAGTTCCGCTTCGGATGTGGACATTTGCAAAAAAACTCCGAGCACCATTGCTCTGCATTCCTCCTGCAAAGAGTCTCCGGAATGCATGTTATCGAAGGAACCGGCTCCCCAGCCGCCGGAATTTAACAGCGGGCTCTTGCAAAGGAATGCAACCTTCACAGAAATATCCGTAAAAGCAAACAGTGTGCGGTAAGTGACAGGGGGCTCCTCATTGATGCTATTGAGACGTGGATACTTTCTGCGCTGAAAGACGGCGATTCCTTACCGGTAATAAATGACTGCAAACTCGCCATTAGCGAATACGGGGCACAGCCACAGGCTGTTAACGCCTAAGATCCCGCCTCACTCCTCCATCCGCGTCTAGCGTTTTTTATTGACTCCTGAATTGCCCGGTTTCTACCTTGAATTTATCTTCTCTATCCACCCCGCTGCGCTCCTCCATCCGTGTCAATCCGTGGTTCATGTCCTTCCATGTCCCCCATGTCCACCCGTGGTTCATGTCCATCGAATTTCGGGTATAACGTACTAATATATTGTCAACAAGGTTTCTCGATGTTGGAGAGTGATCGTCACCCCGGCGAAAGCCGGGGTCCAGTGATCTTAACAAGCCGAAACAACACTATAGGGGTAGGGACAACGCATTGGATTGCGTCGCCCCTCCCTCCGAACCGGACTGGCGGATCTCCCGCATCCGGCTCTCCAGTTGATGGTTTTACCTCCTCGAGGACTGGAACAATGATTC
>JBKQTS010000101.1:0-18637 GCA_052143075.1 Syntrophobacteraceae bacterium
CCCACTCGGGAGCTTTGCGGTAAAGAGCCATCTCAGAAAAAGGAATTGTTCCGGAATGGGGGAAACTTTACTCTTGACCGCTGCCTTTCAATGGGCGCCCCCAGGGCGCAGGGCGGCTCGGGGGCGTCCAATATATTACTTTTTTCTTGCATTCACTGGCCTTGTGGAGTTATGGCGTAAATCATATGGGTTCTATACACACATCGTTCAAATATTCCATTTTCATTGACCGGACAATTTGTTGGATTCTGTCCAGCGAAGAAGGGAAGGGCATTGAAAAAGCGAGAAAAATATGAGAACGGCATTCTGTCGGTTCGTTTTACTGGTGAACACTTGAGCGAACATGGTGTTAGCATCTATGATTTGGGCGAAACGCTACTTGCCATTCAGCGTATCGTACATAAAGCATATCTCGCCCAAAAGGGCCGCCTCGTCAAAGGGGCTTTTCCAGATAAAGGAGAACGCACTCACTTAGCTCTCCAACTTGGCGAGCGAAAAAGAGGCTCGGATGCATTTGCGTTAGTTCCGCTCTTGGGGGATCGGGTTCTACAGGAATCACTGAAGCAACTGGTTCGGTTTGTTATTTCTGGGGTTGTTGCGTACTACGTCCGCGATGTACTGGACAGAGTTCGAGGGGAAAATAACAAGGACAAGCAGATTTTTATCGGTTCAATTTACTCCGAGGTAGTGAATATAGTTCATCGTATAGATGCATCTGGTGGTGTTGAGAGTATATCCATTGGCTCGCCTGCTCTAAACCGTGAAACATTCGCCGCCTTTACTAACAAAACGAAAGACTATTTGGTTAAACTGCAGGGCGAAACATATCTTGGTACTTACCAAGAGATTAAAGGTAAAGTGTATAAGCTTTATCCAGTAAGTAAAATTGTCGCGATAAGGCGTGCAGGCGGGCGTACGGTAAGTATCTTCCTCAATGAGACCGATTTCGATCAAATTCGTTATCACCGGGAAACCAATCCGCTATTCCTTTTTAAGGGGCATCCAAAGTATAGATTCGGCATCGAAACAGAGACCGTATCCGAATTCGATGCTGATGAAATCGAGTATATTGGAGAAGATGACTAATGTGGTACAGGATAAACATAAGGAGAATGTAATGACAACGAAAAAGAAAGAAAAAATCAAGCCGCCAACAAAGAAAGAACTTAAAGAGGCCAGTAAGCAATTGAGAAAAGGTAAAACGTTAGGCGGACGAGTAATGGCTGAGGAATCTGTTGCTGTAAGGCAGGGCGCAGCTAAACCGAAGAAAAAGTAAGAATGAGGTTTGAGAGCGTCGATTGTCCAGTTGTTAACAAAGTGAGATCACTCACGCCTGATCCCATAGCTGTTTTGCTTCAGCTTCAGCTTTTTTGCGCTTCGTCGACTCAAGCGACTCTGCCAGTTGTGACAATTGATAATAAACATCGGCATACCTATTCAGAGTGGTCTTCATACCCTGAGACCAGTCGAAGCCATACTTGTATTTAGGGGAGGCCCCCGTGCTATCTAGCTCCCATACGCTGTTCCTGTCATACTTTGCGAAGCCAAACTTCACTAGCAAAGCACCTGTGTAGCCCAGAAGCATACGTACCTTATCGTTCAGCTTATCAGGCGGGCGATTACCAGAAAACTCATATGGTGATAGAGAATATTTTGCGCGTTGCTGCTGGATTTCGCCCCTATGAAGCCATAGTTCTTTCTGGTTTAAGTGTTTTTGAACATGCTCTGGCATTTCGTCATTAAGTTGGGCGAGTTCGATCTTAAGGCGGCTGAGGCGCTCCTTCCCGAGTTGCTTGGTCAACTCCGGATGGGAAGTCACTGCGCGGTCCACGTTTCGCCGTGCCCAATCGCACAAAAATAGCACAGTGTTATGAAGAAACTGTCGTGTGGCTGGTTCGGCTTGCTCTCGAAGGGCCTCTATCTGAGCGTTTATTTGGGCAATGTCTTCCTCGAAGCTCATACCGCCTCCTTTTAATTCTTTGCCCTTTTTTGGGGGGGCCTCTTTGAAATTAAGCTTTGTGAAATAATATCTGGACTGCTAACCGGGCAATTTACAATAAACTGTCCAATTAATGCAAAGGGTATTGCAAAACTCCATGTCTCAACCCAGCCTCTAGATTCCGAGCAGGTCGCGATGAGGAATTCTTTCCCTCCATGAGGATTGCAGGTCTCGGATGCAGGCAAATACGGTACGCACGAAGGATGCCTATTTCTCAGTTTTTCTGGCCATGCTGGGGTCAAGAGACTTCCCATCGGAAGATGTTACTAAAACACAAATCAGAGACCACATTGCAGGAATTCAGGCCAAGGGCGGAAACAAGCTGGGCAACAGACATCTCAAAGAGCTGAAGGCCCTTTTGCGCTGGGGAATTAATCAAGACCTTATTCGTAAGAACCCTGCTGTAACCATTGAACCGTTTCCAGAGGACCCATATGTTAAATACGTTCCGCCAGCTAAAGACATCGACGCTGTTCTACTCGCTGCCGATGCCGAGGAAGGCGACCTCCTTCTTGTGCTTTATCATTTTGGCGCTCGGATCGGAGAAATTATTCGGCTTACATGGGAGGATGTTAACTTTGTGCACAGATGGGTGAGGCTGTGGGCGCGGAAGCGAAAGCGTGGACAGTTGGAAGTGGACATACTGCCAATGTCTGACAAGCTATATTCAGTTCTGGAGGCACGATGGAAAAAGCGCAACACGGAATCGGCCTATGTGTTCAACCGAGACGGAGAGAAATTAACACGAGACTCGGATTTTATCCGGCATCTCATGGAGAGGCTATGCGAAAGGGCGCAAGTTAAGCGATTCACCTCCCATTCCATACAGCATCATGGGGCAAGCGTATTGCAAGATTCGGGAAAGGCGACGCTTAAGGAACTTCAGCTTTTCTTGAGGCATAGGCGGCAAACGACAACTGAAAACTATCTTTACCAACTGGACCCAAGACTTGCTCGGGTTGTCGGAGTGTTGGATGGAAGTCATAAGTCACAAGGAGGAGAACAGCATGAGACCAAAAATGAGACCACTTTTTAGTAAAAAACCGATGAGTACAGTGCGATACGGAAGGCTACAGTGCGGTTAACAAGGCCAATTCCGCTTCAAAAGTCTTAGGTGCTGTCACGCTTACTGTCGCCTGCTAGGCGAGTGTAGGGTGTAAAGCTCTACCGAAGGTTCGAATCCCTATCTCTCCGCCACCAGAAAATAAAAAGCCCGAGTCCGGCAAGCCGGATCTTGGGCTTTTCTTTTTTGCAGAATGAACCGCAAGCACAAATTTGGGCACAACTTAAATAAGGCAGAGCAGATGATTCGTAATCTAACGATGGATAAGGCGGTGTAAAAGTTTGGAGGGGAATGGAGCGGATTTTGGAACGGATGATCGCCCTCCCTGGGCTAGGTGCTTGCGGGTTTATTCAGATGATCAATTGCACCCTGAATATAGGACATGTCCTGCTTGGCAAGTTCAAACGCGGTATTTTTGAGGCTCAATCCTTGCGATTTGAATAACTCATATGCTGAAAGCCCCACCTTTTTCTCAGAACCTTGCGGGCAAAATACGAACGCCTTAAACCTGTACTGTGAGTACCCGGTGACAAAGCCTCTTACCGGATATACCTCTGAAAGGGGCTCAGTGCGGCTCTTGCTGAGCCTAACGAGGCACTCTTTAGCAGCCTTATCGAATCTGGGCCTATCCGGGAAATCGACGAAAATGCTCTTCACCAGCGGCGGTTCGTCGCCGAAAACGCGAGCAGATATTTCTGCCTCAATTCCTTTCAGTCTCTCGGGATCACTTTCGATATCGAACATCACCGGGCCCATGCTATCATTCTCCAATGTAACTTGCGTGATAACAAGTGCCCTTTTCAGAAATCTTCCCTGTTTTATCTGATCGACCATTTCATTCAACACCGAGTCCGAGTGACACTCGTTGAGGATATCGTATTCATCAACTTGTAGGAAATGGACCGGGGAAGAAAAGTCCAAGTCGCGGATCGTCAGGTTTTTTTGTCTAATATACCTGAATAGCGCAATAATGGCATACAGGGATGACCGAATTTTGTGGTGATGGTACACGGATGAAAACAGGATACTTTTATTAAAAAACATCTGCTCAAGAACTGTCCCTCCCGAAAGATCGACGCTCAGGACCCTTTCCCCCTCATTGTTGAAAACCAAATCCAGCGTCAAAAAAAGCCTTTCAACATCGACATCCGTTTTGAGACCTGTGTGGTGTCCATCCCGATGGATATAATCGATTTTGTCTACGTCAAAGGGGCCATTTATTATCTGTGCCAGATACTTCAGCTCTGGATGGTTCTTTTCAGGAAGCCTTCCAACAACCATTCGGCCGACTCTATCAAAATCTATTTTTGAGCAGACATCGTTCGAAGAGAGAGGTGCAATTTTTTCCTTAAAAAACTTTTTAAATTCCTCCGATGTTATGATCAGATAAGACAGGATTTCGTGTTTATTACATCCAACGAAAGTCTCCTGCTCTTCTTTTTCGATTTTCTTAAACAAGGCTTCAAAATCGTCGAAATGGTCATAGACCTTCTCGCTAGCATGCGAAAACGGCCCATGACCGACGTCATGTAACAAAGCGGCAAGACGGACCTCAGCCCAGTGAGTGTCGTCGATGCTGCGATTCTTTTCATGCAGCGCACGCAACATCTTCTCCGCATTAGTAGCACACCCTAGGGAGTGTTCGAATCTTGTGTGGGTAGCGCCCGGATAGGTGTATAGGGCTAATGCCGTTTGATAGATCCCGCGGAGACGCTGAAGGAAGGGGCTGTCGATCAGACTAATCTCGTAATCGTGAAACACATTAAAACCAAAAACACTACAGCGGATGATTTTATCTTGGACTTCCCTGGGAGTGTATTTGCTTCTACTCAGAGTGTCGGAAACATAGGCATTAATGGCAGCCCTGAGTTCCTGAGCATTAGCCGGTAACATTACATCCCCCTACCTGAGCGGCAACTTTTGCAAATTCTTGCGCCATGTTCTGATACTCAGATAGGACATCTGCTCCATGCTCTTCGATAATCTCTTTGTTGATGCGGTCTTCCGTTATTGCGTCGGTATTTAAGGTGAGCCACTCATACCGGGGATTGTCAACCGATAAGATGTGCCATGTTCCAAGCCTGGAAAGGATGTCTTCGAGAGCACCAGAATGAGGCTCTCCTCCTGCGGAATAAAAATACAGCCCTGGAAAGAACTCGGGTTTTTCCTGAGCCAATTTATCGAATGCTTTAAAGACAGCATTATACTGCACCTTATGACGATCACAACTTTTCAGGCATGCCAGCGCCAGCACATTCAGGACCGATTTATGCAGAGCAAATCTTGTCTTCATGCAGCCTCCTCTTTTAAATTCGAGGGGATTCTGTAGTAGATACCTCCGCAGATGATCGGAATCTGGACAGAAAACCTTTAGGAATCTGAAGGTAAGAACCTTCTTCAGATTATAGTGATTCTTCGACAAAAAAACAACTGGGGGTGTCGGGTAAATCTTACAACTGGCGCCAAGTCACCTGATACCATGTAAATTTGCGGCACGTCAAACGATTTTTGCAAAATTATTGTAAGTCCTGTTCAATGCCCCTTCTTATGCGGTACCCCGAACACCTGATCATGCATGAATTTCTTGCATGTCCTCGGGGTCCTGATCGCCGTCCCACGCGTCTCATAGGTACTGCAATGTCTGAGCCGGCTGCCCGGTTGGGAGGCCGAAGATGTAACCAGCCGTCTCAATCGAGTGACGTAACCATCCGGATATTGGGCTTTCCTCGTTCTGCACCTTTGGAAACCCGCAAAGAGGACGCTCAGATTGAACTTATTCTCTGATCTGCGCTGCGGCGGGGTTCCGCCGCAAGCGCCGAGCGCCTGGCCGCGCGCGCTTGCGCGCGAGGCCAGAAGCCTGCGGGGTGCGGGGAAATCATTTCCCCGCGCTTTTCTCTTTTTTCCTTCTTCTTCTCTTTCTTCTTCCCTCCGCACTATATAAGCTTATGCAGAGTCTCAACGAGATCCGCGTACTGGTTGCCGGTGAAGCAGAAGCGCAATTCACGGAACGGTTCACGCAGCGCTTTGACCTTTTCAACCAGATCAGCGCCGTCAATTACTATTTCTTTCATCAGGAATGCGAGAGCGCGAAAATCCTTTTCCCCCATCCCGAACCGTGTCATTTCCGACACCCCCATGCGAATGCCCCTCGAGGCCGTGAACCCCTCATCCTCGGGAGTAGCCTGGTAGTTGCAAATGATATTGTTGGCTTCCAGTCTGCGCGCAACCTCCGGTCCCCTGGCGTAGCCGACGCTAAGTATCACCTGGTGGGTTTCGGTAAAGCTGATGTCCGGGTCGCCGGCCACATCGAAGCCGCAGTCCCTGAGGGCCAGGGCGAACGCTTTGGCGTTGGCGATTACCTTGCGCTGATATTCGTCCTTGAAGCAGTTCATCTCATAGGCGGCCATGAGCAGCCCCAGCATGGTCCCCAGATGATGGTTCGACACGGAGCCGGGGAAAGTGCGCCGGCGGATGGCCTCCCAAAGCTCGTATCGCTCCTCATGCTCCTCGAAGCGGCTCGCTATTATGCCCCGCTGCGTGCCGAAAAACGTCTTGTGAGTCGATGCTGTAACGATGTCGGCCCCTTCAGCAAAAGGCTGCTGGAAATGAGGACCGAGAAGCCCGAGTACGTGTGCCATATCATACATCACCACCGAATCGATGTGAGCGGCATCCAGGTGCCGGCGGATTTCCGCTACAGGCTCTTTATGCAGAACCATGCTTTTCCCGAAAATGATAAGCTCCGGCCGGAAGGCATCGATCAGTTCCAGGGCCGCCGGGACATCGATTTTATAAGGGTTTTCAGCGAAAACCGGGAAATTCACTACGGCCGGACGTTCCGTGTGCGGGTCCCGGGCAACGAAGTCCCGAAGTGCGCCCATGGGCTGCGCGCTGAGATGGCCTCCCCTGCCGATATGGTTGTTCATTACACGGCGAATACGGCGCGGCTCGCTCCGGCGGTCGGCACGGTTGATGTAGTCGACCATGGCGCTGAACACGGCTGCATTGGCCATCTGCCCGCTGATAACGCGCGTATCGACTTCAGCGCAGCCGAGGAATTCCTGCATTTGTTTTTCAAGGAGCCGTTCCACTTCGGCTATGAAATCAGTGCCTTGATAGTAAAAGATCTCGGAATCGTAAAAAGCCTTCGACTCTTTATGCTCTGCGTACCGAAAGGCAGGATCCATTACCGAGAGCAGGCGCACCATCGGTGAGGCCGTCATCTCCGAGGGTATCAGGTTGATGCACTCCTGCTGGCGCCACCGGGTATTTTCCACGCTCTTTTCAAGCAGGGCGGTGGGAGCGGCAGCCGAATTGCCCAGCCCACCCGCCCAGCCCTGCAGAATCGCCGCGGGGCCGCTGGGAGCGGCAGCCAGGTTGCCCGCTTGCGGCGAGGCCGCCTCGCGGAGCGTCGAGATTTTGCCTTCGGCTTCGGGCGAGGCGGTGGGACTGCCAGCCGGGTTTGGCGCTGCCTCTGGCAGCGCCTTTGGGCAGGAAAGGGCCGGGATAGGCGCACCGGAGGGAAGCTCATGGCCGTAGATAATAGGATGGGCATACGGGGGCGCTTCGGACCGAAGATGGTATTCCACAACGACGGCATCCACGAGCTTCCCCCGGATGTCAATGCTGAGCCTGTCATCTTCTATGATGTCGCTGTCAATGTAGGCCAGGCAGATCGCGCGCAGCTTGCGCTCACTGGTTTGCCTGGAAAGAAGCCCTTTATCCTCGAAAACCCAGTAAGGCGCCATCGTGCCGCTCGATACATAGCCGACGTGCTTGTCTCCCCTGAAGACCCTGGCTCCAGCCCGGGCAATTCCCCGGTCTGCCACCGCAACGCATTTGAACATGCGGGGCAGGTCGGCAATGGCGGAGTAATCGCGGACGATAATTTTGGAGTAGGCGGCAAACTGTTTCTCCAGGGCCGCCCGCCCGATAAATTCGCCTTTAAGCGGTGAAAAGCTGACGGCCGATTTGCCTATCGGCACTGCAAAACAGGGGATTTTTTTACCGTCCGGGTCGTCGCCATACTCATGGCCGTAGAGTGGAAGGGATGACTCCAGGCGCAGGGTGTCACGCGCTGCAAGGCCGACCGGCCTGGCCCCTTTTTCCAAAAGGAGGTCCCAAAGCATCAGTGCGTTTGCCCGGTCGACAAAAAGTTCAAAACAGAGCGGCTCGCCCGTGTAACCGGTGCGGCCGACCATAACCCTGGCCCCGGAAATCTCGACAATGCCAACGGCATTGCGAAACGGGGCGGTGGGACCGCCGGCCAAGTTGCCCGCTTGCAGAATCGCCGCGGGCGATGAACTGGGAGCGCACGGCGGGGCGCCGCGGCCAACTTGCCCGAGGCCTTCGGCTTCGGGCGGCTCTTCCGGGGGTTTTGCACCCACCGCCTCAAAGGCGCCGCCGCAGGCAGCGCCAACCCCGGCTGGCGGTCCCACCGCCTCGCCCGTGGCGATTCTGCAGGGCTGGGCGGGTGGGCTGGGCAACCTGGCTGCCGCTCCAAGCGGCCTGACTACCGCCTGAACGACTTCCTCCAGCATCTCGCGGGATTTGGGCCCCTGTAATGCGAACATGGCGATATCGTAAGTGCAATCTATCAGTTCGACGCCGCCGAAGGTCTCCACATAAGGCCGGAGGTGGTCCCAGTCTTTTTGACGGTTGGCGGCATTGACGACCAGCAGATACTCGCCTTCAACGAACCGATAGAGAAATGCGTCGTCCACAGCCGCTCCCGTTTCATCGGCAATGAGCGTGTACTGAGCGCCTGTTGGCGCCAAGTCGAGCGCCTCAGCGTTATTGGTAAGTACATGCTGGACGAACCGGAGCGCGTTGGCGCCTCTGATGATAAATCGACCCATGTGGGAGACGTCGAAAATCCCTGCGCCGTTACGCGTGCTCAAATGTTCCTCCACAACCCCCGACGGGTATTGAAGCGGCATATCCCAACCGCCGAATTCCACCATCTGTGCACCCAGGGCCTTGTGCCTGTCATATAGGACGGTTCTTTTGGGCTGGTCCATCTAAGATCCCTTTCGATTATGCGCTTATTCTTTAAAACCGGCTCTATCACGTAATCAACCGCGAGATCTCGAGGTCTGCCGTCAACTCGCCTGATCTGCGGCAAGGAATTTCTTCAAAATATCGACGAACAGTTCCGGAGCTTCAGCCGGAATCGAATGCCCCAACCCGGGAAGACGTTCATGGCGGCCTTTACAAAGCCTGGCGAGTTCCTGCGCGCCTTCCTCGGTAACCAGGGGGTCATCGGAAGCCGACAGGACAAGGACCGGGCAGCGAATATCCAGCGCCTCAGAGGATGGCCGGGTGAACTGCGCCATTGCCTCGAGCTGCTTAATGAGGCCATCTTCCTTGTTTCGTCTGACAATAGCCTTCATTATTTTATCCAGGCTGCCTTCGTTTTTCCGCAGGAAATTTTCACCGAAAACAACCGGGAGGGCTGCCCACGCCATGGCTTCCATGCCCTCCTGCTTTAATGTCCTCAGCCAAAACGCAACAGTCAGCCTCGCGCGGCAGGTTGGCCCGGCTGTGATGCTGCATAGCATCAACCGGTCTACCTTGTCAGGAAACCGCGATGCAAAGTCAAGGGCAATCGATGAACCATGGCTCAGACCCACAAGGTGAGCTTTCGCAACCCCGGCGTATTCAAGCAAATTACATAGATCTGCACTGTGGAGATCCAATGAAAGGGGCCGTTTCCCTGGATCGCTGCGTCCTTGTGCTCTGGCGTCATAGGAAAGTATCTGAAAATCATTCTTCAACCGGTTGACGATGGTTGTCCAGTAAACGGTGGTTTGTGCGGCGCCGTTCAAAAAAACAATAACGGGCATCGGTAAGCTGGGATTTTGGCGTTCAAAAAAAATACGGCAGCCGTCGCTGGTTTTGAAATAGGGCATCGAATTCCAGGAGTTTTCAGTTTCCAGTTTTTTGTTTTGAGTCTAAAAACTCACAACTCACAACTCATGCACCAAAAAGGTCTTTGGCGTGATAGGAACTTCGCACGAGCGGGCCGCTCGCCACCCGAGAAAAGCCCATTGCGAGCGCAATTTCTTTCCAGTTGTCAAACTCTGCAGGAGTGACAAAGCGTTCCACCGGAATGTGATCGGCCGAGGGCTGGAGGTATTGGCCCAGTGTGAGCAGAGCGCAACCCGCATCCAGGAGGTCCCGAAGAGTCTGGTGTATCTCTTCCGGCGACTCTCCCAGACCAAGCATAAGACCGGACTTGATTGGAAGAGACTCATCGTAGCCTCTCGCCCGGCGCAGGAGTTGCGTCGAACGCTTATATACAGCCTGCGGCCGGACCGACGGGTACAGGCGCTCGACTGTTTCGATGTTGTGGTTCAATACATTCGGGCGGGCTTCGACCACTGTCAGAAGCGGTTCCGGGCGGCCCTGAAAATCAGGGATCAACACTTCAACCTGCACATCCGGAATTTTTTTGCGAATCTCTCTTATGGTTTCTGCAAAGATATCGGCGCCACCATCCGGAAGATCGTCACGGGTGACAGAAGTGACTACGACATAGCGCAATCCCAGACTCTGAGCGGCTTCGGCCACTCTGAAAGGCTCATCGGGATCAGGCGGTCCCAAAGGCCCGTGTTCTACCGCACAAAAGCGGCAGTCCCGTGTGCATCGAGACCCCATAATCAGGAAAGTTGCCGTCTGCTTCGCAAAACATTCCCACTGGTTGGGGCACTTGGCTTCCTGACACACCGTATGAAGCGCGCTTCTGCCGATCAGCGACCTGACAAGTTCGTAATCCGGCCCTGCCGGAAGCTTTAGCCTCAGCCATTCGGGCTTGCGGATTCGCAATTTTTTCTCTTCGTACGGCACAATACCTTCTACCGCTATAATCGAGTCGCTAATGCATTTATGTAGTTGTTTGCCCATGCCAATGCTAAGCAGCGTATGCAACTTAATCAACCAGCACGTAACGCGGCAATCCTGCAGGTATTTACCACCGCGGGAGTACTCACTTCACCTTGAGTATACGACTTAACAGCCCAGGCTTCCAGACCCGGCCGAAGTCGTTCGTCACTGTGACGAGGACCCCGAACCGGTCTGAGCCAGGTCTTCTTCTACGAAGCGTAAGGCGGCTTCCAGCAACGCGGTGCGTGGATAATCATTTTTGTCAACGAGTGCGGCAAACACCGGCGCCTTCTGCTTGCTGATGGGCATGGCCACTGCGAAATGGTCTGCATTCGGATAACCAAGCAGGATCGACCCTGGAATGATTGCGTCAGAGCATATGACCATGCCGTCATTGATGGGGTCGGTCTTCGCCAGGATATCGTAGAACGGCAGCAATATCCGGGAGGTATTCTCCCTCGAGGCGAACGCTGCCAGTGAATAGTAGCGCACGTTCTTGGGCAACCGGTGGGAGGCCAGCCAGGAAATCCGAACGTTGCGTCGAAGACTCTCGACGGCCTCGGCGCCTTCTCCCGGCGGGCAGGAGGAAAGCGGTATCTCGTGGACAAGTGTAAGTAGAAATTCAGGGAACGCGTCCGCCAGGGGGGAGCCGTTGACGGCCCCCGAGAAGCTAATGACGGCCGCCGTCCGTTCGGCAATGGAGGGATATTGCGCGAGCGCTTCAAGTGTGTCTACGGTTCCCTTCGAGTGGGTGACGAATATGAGCCTTTCTCCTGTGGGCATTACCGTGACCGCATTCCGGATGAGATCGGCATTGAAGGCGCTTCTCCGGCGCCCTTTGGTCTGAATGTAATCCGTTTTGTAGCCGATATCTTCCAATTGTTTTCGGGAGTCACCAAAGGCCGTGGATACGTCTGCCACGCACTCGGCCAAAAGGCCTGGAACGATGACCACGCGAAAATCGCCCTTGGATCGTCCCATGGGCGCGGGTTTGCCTGTCGCCGGAGGTTCACCGTACAGCTTCCAGAGGGCGGTGCTGTCATCATAATGTACGCCTGCCGGAAGTTCTGGAGACCGGACAGATAGGACCTCTTTGAAGATTTCACGAAAGCGGGCCCGGCCGTCGATGATTCCGCCTTGCGCAACAGGAAGCAACGCCGACGGCGCGACATTTGTGGGCTGGAGAGAAACCTGCCGGGTAGTAGCGCAGGAAGCGAGCATGCTTGCGGCAAATACGGCGAATAATAACGAGGTGAAACGAAATCGAATCGAACGCATCAATCCTCCTTTGTTGAATATTGCTGCGCACAGGGCAAAGGTTTCCAGACCGCAGTGGAAGAACTATTCGTTTAATTTTGAGGTGTCTTTTGAGTTGATGGATCTCCGGGCTTTGATTCGTTGTGCAATAGCTGTTGTTTTGAGAGTGCTCTTAAAAACCGAAATAGAGCGCGTGACGCTTTTGGAGGCTTGTTCCCCTCCCTCTCTTTCCGGGCGCTGAGTACCAACTGGCTCAGTGCCTGGCGGTCAACATCAGGGAATCGGCTCACGATTTCCTCCAGGATACCGTCCCTTCCCTTTACCAGTTCATCCCGCCATCGTTCAAGCTCTTCAAAGTGTTTCGCATCCAGCAGATGTCCCCTGCCAATTGTATCCAAAGCCTTCTGAATGGGTTCGGGATCGGCCTCGCGCATAAGGACCCCAATATACTGAAGCTGCCGCCGCCGGGCCTCACCCTTATTGATCGTCTTGGCAAAGAGCAAAGCGTCCCGGAGTTCGCTCGGCATGTCGATCTTCATTATCTGGTCCGATGTCAGCCCTACAAGCTTCTCGCCAAGGGTCTGCAAGGCGAGCATCTCTCTTTTCACCTGCGATTTGCTTCTAGGCTCCATTCCCTCAGCCATAGATCTCCTGCAACTCCCGGAGTCGGCTAAGACTTCATCGTGTCCTGTCCGGAAGCCTATGGGGTAGGCCCTCATTTCTGCCGGGTCCTACTCGACTTCGATCGTGCTCCCCTTGTACTCCACTTTTTGCCCCCGCCTGATCTTACGGCCTTTGCGAAGTTCAACGAGTCCATCCACACGCACTTGCCCTTCGCTGATGGCGACCTTGGCCATTCCCCCACTAGAGCGCACACCTGTCGCCTTGAGGAGCTTCACCAGTTCAATGTACTCGGTTTCGAGCATTTCAAGCGAAAATTTTATGACCATTGAGGGCCTCTGTTGGATTTGTACACGGTGCGTTAGACAAGTTTCCGTCCGGAAAGGGTCCTTTCCCGCCCTTGGGCGGTGGGACCGCCAGCCAGGATCGCCACTGCCTGCGGCGGTGGCAGACCCAAGATCTCGACGCTCCGCGAGGCGGTACATAGGTACGCCTCCGCGCAACCCATCGATTTCCTTGCACCTTTCGGTGCGGCGCTGGGCAATCCGGAAATGGCGGGGCGCCAAACTGTACGCGCCAGGACGAAAAATGCCTCCTTTCCGAATCGAAAACTACTAGTGTCTTAGAAGGTGAAATTCTCCTACGTTCATCCGTGTTTCAGGATGGACACTAGACTAGTGTCCATCCGAAAACCCCGGATTAGACACTAGCGGTTTGAACCCCGCCCGGCATTGCCGCGCGATTCTTTCGCAGGAGAAGGCTTTATGCCCTCCCGAAGCACCCGATTTGGACGCAACTGCCTGATAATGATTTTCCATTATCTTATGCCTTAAAGCCGTTGGATTTTTCAAGTGGGATGAGATCTGTACGGACTTTCTGATGTTTCATCCGGAGGTTTCGGCATTTACGCAAAGCTCGGGAGGAGGAGGGCACTGGATTTCGAAGGGTAATCCTGTTGCCGGATGACTAAAACAAAGACGTTCGGCATGTAAAAGATAGCCGGTATCTCCGGGCAATGTCTCCGGATCGCTGATGGTTCCTCCCGCTGCGTAGAGACGATCTCCCACCAGCGGGTACCCTGCAAATGCAAGGTGAATGCGGATCTGATGGGGCCTTCCGGTCTCGATTCGGATCTCCAATAATGACACACCACCCCTGCGCTCCAGGACGCTTACCCTGCTCATAGCGAATTTTCCGTCCGGGCAGGCGGCATTAACGGTTCCAATCTTTGGATGTGGAACCGGTCCGATCGGCGCTTCGATTATAAAATTATCCTCAGCCGGGCAGCCGGTGGCCAGTCCCCGGTAGATTTTGCTTACCTCTTTTCGCCGCCAGGCCGCACAGACACTCGATCCGGCCCGTGCGGTACGCGCAAACAGAACTACCCCCGAGGTCCCCCGTCCCAGGCGGTGCAACGGGTTGGCTTCAGGGTGGTTTTTGCGCACGAGTGCAAGAAGCGTGTGTTCAAGAAAGCCGCCGGCGGGAAGTGTCGGAAGTCCACAGGGCTTGGCCACGGCAAGCAGGTCTTCATCTTCGTGGAGGATGGAATAAAAAAGCGGCGCATCCGGCTCATCCCAGGGCGGGCGACGCCACAGGAGCAACTGCCCATTTTTCAGAATGGCGTCGGGTCCGATCCGCCGTTCATCGATCAATATCTGGCCGGCCTCCAGACGTCCCAGCCAATCGACCCTCGAAGAGTGACGATGATTCCGGGTCAGGTAGGCCAGAACAGTAAGGCCGTTGCCTCGACTTTTAATTTGCTCCCGATATTCGAATCCATTATTTAAAGCCAGTTTTTTTGCCTTTTCCACGAGTCATAGAGGCAGGGCATTGAAATTTTTTGCCGACCGGTTTTTTTTACCCCGACACGGACCGGGGGGCAAGTTATAAGTAAGGGAAGCGGGAAGCGGGAATAAATTCGGTTTTTCTTCCTGCTTCTTGCTCCGTGCTTCCCGCTTCGCTTCTTAACACACGGCTGAAAGGAAAATATGAACGAACACTACATAGACTCCATATCCCGCGAAATCAATGTTCAGCCACACCAGGTACAGGCAGCAGCCAGACTGTTGGAGGAGGGCGCGACTGTCCCGTTCATCGCCCGATACCGTAAGGAAGCCACCGGTTCCCTGGATGAGATCCTTATCGCGGCGGTTCGCGACCGGCTGGCCCAGCTCGAAATTCTCGATAAGCGCAGGATCGCTGTTTTAAAGTCCCTTGTCGATCAGGGAAAGCTTACGAGCGAGTTGGAAAACCGGATACTCCAGGCTGAAACACTGGCCGTGATTGAAGATATCTACCTTCCATTTCGGCCGAAACGACGAACCAGGGCCGCAATGGCAAGACAAAGAGGACTGGAGCCGCTGGCTTTTTTGCTCTTCGAGCAAAACCCGGCCATCGATCCTTTTGTGGAGGCCGGGAACTTCATCAACCCGGAACAGGACGTTTCTTCAGCGGAAGACGCTCTTGCAGGGGCCCGCGATATAATTGCCGAATGGGTAAACGAAAACATCGATGCTCGCGCAAGGCTCCGGACTTTGTTTGTGAACAGAGGACTTCTCAGGTCCAGGGTTGCGACCGGAAAAGAGGCCGAAGGCGTTAAGTACCTTGATTACTATGACAGGGAAGAACGGGTGGCGGGAGCGCCGTCGCACAGGATACTGGCAGTGCGCCGTGGTGAGAATGAGGGCTTGCTGACGGTCCACATAAGGCCTCCTGAAGATGAAGCCATTTTCTTGCTTGAATCTATTTTTGTAAAGAATGAGTCGGATGCCTCCCGGCAGGTCAAGGCCGCTGTTCGTGACAGCTACGGAAGGCTCCTTGCGCCATCGCTTGAAACGGAAATGAAGCACGAATCCGAACTCCGCGCGGCCAGGGAGGCTATCAGGATATTTTCCGACAATCTACGCCACCTTCTGATGGAGCCTCCTCTGGGCTTCAAAAGGGTTATGGCGATAGACCCGGGCTTCCGCACCGGGTGTAAGCTGGTCTGTCTGGACCCTAATGGAAAGCTCATCCATAACGAGACTATTTACCCGCATTCGGGAGCGCAGTCTTCAGCGAAGGCTTCAGAGCGCATCCGCTCCCTTGCCGCTGAGTTTGCCACCGAGGCCATCGCCATAGGAAACGGCACCGCTGGAAGGGAAACTGAATCGTTCATCCGAAGTCTTGGTCTACCGGAAGAAATCAGGATAGTTATGGTCGATGAAAGCGGTGCATCTATCTACTCGGCTTCCAGCGCGGCCCGTGAGGAGTTTCCCGATCATGACCTGACCGTCCGGGGGGCGGTCTCGATAGGAAGGCGTCTTATCGATCCTCTCGCCGAGTTGGTCAAAATCGACCCTAAATCAATCGGTGTCGGCCAGTATCAGCACGATGTCGATCAGGCCGAGTTGAGGAAGGGCCTGGACGACGTGGTGGCAAGTTGTGTAAACGCGGTAGGCGTTGAAATCAATACGGCAAGCCCCCAACTCCTTGCTTATGTCTCAGGGCTTGGGGCTCAGCTTGCCGCAAACATTGTATCGTACCGGGAGGATAAAGGGCCGTTTCGCTCGAGAGAGGCGTTGAAGAAAGTTCCCCGCCTCGGTCCGAGGGCATTCGAGCAGTCGGCGGGTTTTTTGCGCATATCCGGTGGACAAAACCCGCTGGATGCCAGTGCTGTCCATCCGGAATCGTACCACATTGTGGAAAAAATGGCCGGGGACCTGGGGTGTTCTCCGGCCGACCTGATGCGCGACGCATCTTTTCGGGATAAGATAGACCCGGCGTTCTATGTAACAGAGCACGCAGGCATTCCGACCCTGCTTGACATCCTGGCGGAACTTGCAAAACCCGGAAGAGACCCTCGCAAGACTTTTGAATCGTTTTCCTTTGCACCGGGGATTGAGAAATTGGCCGATCTTGAGGCCGGCATGAAACTGGCCGGAATTGTAACGAATGTTACGGCTTTCGGCGCTTTTGTGGATATCGGGGTTCACAGGGACGGCCTGGTCCACGTGAGCGAACTCTCGGACAAGTTCGTACGCGATCCTCGGCAGGTGGTTCAAGTGCATCAAAAAGTTAGCGTTACCGTTCTCGGTGTGGATCTGGAAAGGGGCCGCGTCTCGCTTTCAATGAAATCGTCTCCAGTGCTCGAGACCTCGAAACCGGGAAATGGAGACCCCCCTCCCGAGAGGGTGAGACACGATAAAGGAACCCGTGCTGAAAAAAAGAGCGCGTTCAACAATCCTTTTGAAAAAGCTTTCAATGAAAAAACTTTTAAAAAGCCCTGATCGCCGGGTGACTGTGTTCACCGCAGCCCATCATGTCCCCTCGGGGCGCCCTAAACCATGATAAGGACCAAGCGTGGGAGGAGCGCATCATTGTTTCCTCTGCGTTCTCTACGGTGAATTCTTTTGAGCCTCTGCCTCGAAAAGTTCATTATGCCGCACTTTGGAGCGGCACCAGATGTACCTCGTAACCCATGTTTTTAAGCCGGTTTACGAGGTAAGGAACAAGCCTTTTTGAGTTAAGTTTGTCGAAGTAGTCTCGGCCAAGGTCTTTGTATTCAACATGGGTTTTGAGCACATGATAGATAACGGTAAGAAGAGAATGGGCAACAGCGATTACCGCTCGTTTCTTCCCTCTTCGGCCAGCCAGACGCCGGTATTGGGCATAGAAGTAAGAGTTTTTCGTGTTCGATGCAGCCCAGGCTGCCTGGGCAAGCGCGTCGCGGAGCCATTTGCTTCCCTTTGTTGTCTTGCCGCCCTTATTTTTGTCGGCGCTACGGTTGTTGCCAGAACATATCCCGGCCCACGAATTGAGATGATCTGCAGAAGGAAACTGGTCCATGTTACAGCCGATTTCAGCTATTACGTTCTCAGACCCGCCCCTCTTAAAGCCTGGCAGACGCATCACCTCCTCAATTGCTGCGGCGAAAGGGCGGCTCACCTCCTCGATCCTTTGGCTGAACAGATCGATCTGCCTGTCAACATAATCGAGTTGATCGATCAACTGGGCCAGCATGAACCTGTGGTGGTCCGTGACATGCCCATCGAGAGCGAGGCGAAGCTGTGGAATTTTTCCTCTAAGTTGTCTTCTGGCAAGCTCGGCAATCTCGGCGCTATCCTTTTCGCCTTCAATGAGAGCCCGGATCATGTCCTTTCCGGATTTGCCCATGATGTCGGTTGCAACAGATCCGAGCTTTACGTTGGCATCTTCCAGGACCTTGTGAACCCGATTTACCACAGAGGCTCTCTGGTCAACCAACTTGGCACGATGACGAGTCAGATCACGAAACTCTCTCTGGGCTCTATCGGGAATAAAGCTTCCTTTAAGAAGCCCACACTGGAGAAGCTCCGCAAGCCATTGGCAGTCTTTAACATCGGTTTTCCTTCCAGGGACATTCTTAACATGCCTCGCGTTAACCAAAAGGATGGTGAATCTCCCCTCCAAGATGTTATAGATGGGCTTCCAATAGACTCCGGTAGATTCCATCGCAACATGGGTGACCTCTTCTTGCAAAAGCCAGTCGGCCAGGGCCACAATATCTCGCGTCATCGTACCGAAGGAACGAACCGCCTGTTGGATAGCCTCACTTTTGCCAAGGCCCCGCCGTACACACGCTTGAATGCTTTTTTTGTGTACGTCAAGACCACAACAACTCGTGTAGATCGGCTCCATGCTGTTCTCCCCTTTCGTTTTGACGCTAAACGCTGGAGGACATCGGAACAGAATCAGTCTGCCTCGCGTGCTCATCCCACGTGGGATAGCAACAGTTTCGGGTTCGAAGCGATGTCCAGACCATGCTGCGGTTCGAGCTCGTGGCCTCACAGAGA
>JBKQTS010000102.1:0-6522 GCA_052143075.1 Syntrophobacteraceae bacterium
CGTTGCTCGGAATGATAAGCCGGCTTGCCGCCCAAAAGGGCTTCGACCTGCTCGAAGAAATCCTGCCCGATTTGATGAAACTGCCGGTGAACCTGGTAATCCTCGCAACAGGGGAAGCCGTTATCGAGACAAGCCTGCGCAATATGGAAAAACTCTACCCGAACCGCCTTAAACTCGCCAACCAGTATGACGACAAAATGGCGCACCTGATTGAAGCGGGAGCCGACATTTTCCTGATGCCTTCCCGATACGAACCTTGCGGACTCAACCAGATGTATAGCCTGCGATACGGTACGATCCCGGTGGTACACGCGACCGGGGGGCTCGGGGACTCGGTGACCGACGTTCTGGAGTACCCGGATTCGGGGACCGGCTTCAAATTTTACAAATACGAACCGAAGGCTTTTCTCGAAGCCATAAAGTCAGCGCTGGAATTATTCCGAGACAGCCGCAAATGGATCGAGATTCAAAAAAGAGCCATGGCCAAGGATTTTTCGTGGGACAGGTCCGCAAGGCAATACATTGAGGTATATGAGAAGACGCTTATGGCGAAGCGAAGTGGGCTGGGAACAGGACCGGTACCCGGAATTGATCCTGCCGAAGATGTAATATCCCCATAGCCTCGTTCTATTGAAACAATGCTGTCAACTACAGGGGCGGTGGTGTGCCCCCGGAGTTCTTAGACCGGTCTAATAGGCATTCCGCTCGCTTGGCTACAGCAAACCACCACCGGCGTATGTGATCGCAAGACAGCATAATCGATCCATTTGCGATTGGGCGTTTCATGTGTCAACACGGATCTACACATTGAGGTACCAAGGAATGTTCACAATGACGATTCGCTTGTTTCCTTTTAGCAGCAGGAGGGCTGTGAGAAGTTCCCCGTACTGGTTGTGAAGGAAATGGTGATACCAATGGCGTTCCACCAGGGTCGGCAGGAAAACTGCAATATGACGGTCCGTATGCTTTCGTTCAAGCTCGAAAACAAAGTTAAGGATAGGAGTCACGATGAAACGGTAGGGCGATTTGAGGACCACTAGTTTTGGGGTGGGCAGACCTGCACGTCGAGTGGGCTCCTCTACGCAAGATCGCCACTCCTCCTGTGATAGTCGGCTGCTACCTTCTCCGGAGTCGATATGCACGGCAACCACGTCGGGTGAGACTATCAGGGCGAGGCGCAGTGCTTTTTCCGAAGCATTGTCCCATCTGTCAACCGGCACCAACACGAGTGGTGGCCGGAGGCCTTCTGTAGATAGAACAGCTCGCGAGGCCGTTTCCCGTTCGGTGCGATCATACTGGCGCCGGACATTTCGCATTAGAAAAATGAGGCATGGAATAAGGATCAGTGTTACCCATGCTCCTTCGCTGAACTTTGAAATAATGACGACGACAACCGTAATCGCCGTGGTAATTGCGCCAAGCCCGTTTATCAGCATGCTGCGCCTGGCATGAGGACCCCGAGTGCGCTTCCAGTGCCCGACCATTCCCGCCTGTGACAGCGTGAATGCGAGAAAAGCTCCGACGGCAAAGAGCGGAATCAATCGGTCGGTCACACCGTCGAATAGAAGCAACAGCGCACCGGCCATGAACGCCAGCACGAAGATCCCTTGCGAGTAGACCAGCCGACGTCCACGATTGGCAAAGGCGCGCGGCAAATAATCATTTTGTGCAATTGCACGGCAAAGACGCGGGAAATCGGCAAAGGCCGTATTCGCCTGCAGCACCAGTACCAGGACGATGGAGCTAATCGTGAGGTAATAGAACCACCCTTTGCCTAAGACGGCGCCGACCAGTTGCGAGAGTACGCTTTCGTACCCGGCTTGCCCCGGTTCGGTGGCGCCGATGGCGTACGCACGACAGAGATAGGCAATACCTGCCAGCAGCAATATCAATATGGCAATAGTTATCGACAGCGTCAGACGGGCTGTTTGTGACCTCGGTTCACGGAATGCCATCACTCCATTGCTGACCGCTTCCACACCGGTCATGGCCGTACAACCGCTCGAAAAGGCTTTCAGCAGCAGCCACAGGCCTGTCGCTTCCAAAGCCGGTGACAGCTTTGGGGGTGCAACTACCGGAGATGGGTGGCCGCCGTTTAGAATCGTATGCCAAAGTCCCAGCGCGAGAACCAAAAAAAGGCATCCGACAAAGAGATAGGTAGGAACAATGAACACCGCGCCGGTATCCCGCACACCACGCAGGTTCACCATGGTGATCGCGAAAAGAGCGGTGAGACAAATGACTAGGGTGTAAGGCTGCCAACTCGGCAGTGCCGACACGAGTGCGCCAATACCGGCTGAGATGCCAACGGCGACCACGAGCACATAATCGATCATCAGGGATGCAGCGGCGAGCAGGCCTGCAAATGTCCCGAGGTTTTCGCTCGCAACCGTATACGATCCGCCTCCTGTCGGATATGCCTCAATCGTTTGGCGATAGGAAAAGCAGAGAATGGAGAGCAGCGCGATGATGACACCGCTGATAGGAACAATGTACCGGACTCCTGCCATGCCGAGCGGAATCAGAAGAGTTAGAGCCGCTTCCGGTCCGTATGCGGCTGAACCCAATGCATCTAGGCCGAAGATGGGGATGCCGGCTGCAGGCCCTATTTTCTCGGCCTGATCTTCATAGGAGGCGAGTGGTCTGCCAAACAAAAAGTCGATGAGGGGCATCGATTGTTTCCTCTTCCACTGAGGTTCCTTCATAACCATCCTTGTATGTCCGAAAAATGATACAAAAGTATGGCAGCCTTATTGTTGCCGCAACAAGCAATGTGCGCACGATGGGTTGCGTCCATCACAATGGCAATGCCCATTCCGATGCCAATCGTCTGTTCAGATAGTGACATTGTAGGATTTGGTCACTCAGGTCGCCAAGTCATCTTCCGATTTGCATTGGGATGGGTATGGTTGATTTTGTCCGCCTCTCTGCGGGGTTAATAAGCCGGTACAGGCGAACTATCTGGCCGGGCGCCCACAAATTCCAACGGCCAAGCGTTTCACCGGCCTGAGCCAGCGCCTGCGCCGCCAGGATGGTATCCCAGACACCGCCGTCCATCAGGCAACCGAGGTAATTCCCTTGTCCGTGGTCGAAATACAGCGGATCCACGAACCCTAGTCCCCGCTGCATCGCTCCCGGAATAGCGGGAAAGCGTCCTTGCTGCTTCCGATAAAAATAGTCCAAGGCAGCAACGCTGAGGAGAGTCCAGACCGTGTATCCGCCCAGCTTCCATGGTTCTGCTGCTCCCGGAGGATTTTCTTGACCATGAATCCGTCATACCATGCGGAGGGTTCGGGTTCCTTCTCCCTCGGCTGCCAGGGACGTCCGGCATAGAGTTCTTGGATCTCCCTAAAAGATCAACTCCTGCGCCCGTCCGTCGTGCGTCGGGAGTTTTACCTGCTCATTAGGGAATCGCTTTTTGATGTTTTTTTAAACATCTGTCATGGGCGCTGTCAAGGACCCTTACGGGCGCAAAGCCGGGGCCAAAGGCCCCGGCCACTCCGATTCAAGCAATCTCTTTATGCAAGGATTCGTAAGAATCAACGAATGCTCCCGCCGGCCTTACTCAGCCGGTCTCTACCTCGCTTATTCCCGGCTGCATTTGTCGAGGCATTCATTTTCACGTTCCCGAGCCCATTTTTCGCAACTGTGGTGGTGCGGGTGGCCCGGCTCATTACACTCTCCCAGACTTTCAGTATAGCGGTCATGACAATGACCGGCGCAATGATGCCCCTCCGCCGCCAGCGGCGCCTCTGTGGTAGTGGTTTTCATGGAACTCGAGGAGGAACTCGAGGAGGAACCTGTATCCCCTGCTGGAGGCGCCTCTGCCGTGGAATTCGCGGAGTTCGTAGAACTCGTGGAACGATTCTCCTCCCTTGTCTGTGCCATTAGAAGAGGGGATTCCGATTGATTTAAGCCTTTGATATCAGTCTGGTTAATGATAGATACCGGGGAGGCTGGGTTACCTATAGGTTCAGCGTTGAGATAAGCAGATGGCAACATGAATATTAGTGCCATGAAACCAATAACGAGCAGCATTGTCGAATAAGTCGTCTTAAGCATTTTATTCCTTTTTCTTAGATTGTTGTAAGTTTCGCTACCAATGGAACTCCAACGATGTTTTTAGATAACGCCCTGATGCACTTGCGCCAATCTCCCGTTATAGATGGACCATGGGAACGAGAAGAATGACGAGTAGGCCTCAACTACTTCGAAGAAGCTTCACAATCCTTAGAACTCCTTTCCGCTTCTTCACGTGCGATGCCGTGTCTTTCTGGTATCTTGCCGGGAATTATGTCACGATTTCCAGCACTGACGTCCACATTGCCGCCGGTGAGTTTACCTCTCTCCTCCCCGACCGCTCCTTTGACTTGCTGCCAGTTCCTTATGAGTTGATGGCAGTTCATGACTTGTTCCTTTTTTCTTAAAGATATTTAGTGTTTACGGTTGCAGGACTATGCCGCTTCGCAAAGGAGTGATAAGCATTCCTTTGCGAAGCACTCATTCCTCTCGAATCCGACCAAATATCTGACGTATTTATTTTCGACCACCGCCACCGCCGTGACCGCCGCCACCATGACCACCGCCACCGTGACCACCGCCACCGTGACCACCGCCACCATGACCACCGCCACCGCCGCGAGATGCGCCACCACGGCGTGCGCCACCACCGCGAGATGCGCTTCCACGAGATGCGCCCCCGCGTGAGCCGCCGCGACTGGCGTTACGGGTGCTGTGACTGCCCGTGCCACGCGCTCCGCCGCGGCTGACGTTACCAGTGCTGCGACTGCCCGTGCCACGAGCTCCGCCGGCCTGCATTCCACGTTCGAAGGAGGCTGCCGTTGGTCTGCCTCCCGCACCACGCCCACCGCCACGGCCAGCGCTGGCGGTCCCTCGACCGGCGGCTCCCCGGCCTGCGAAACTATGGGCGTTTGCAGTTCTGAAGTTTCTATTGATATTGGCATTCCTGCTATTGATATTAATATTTCGATTGACATTGACATTCATATATCCGCCGCCCCAGTTCCAGGACCCCCAGCCCCAGCCCCAGAAAGGTCCCACGCCTATACCGCCCCAAAACCCGAACACTCCGAGGCCAATGGCTACCCCCGGCCAAACGGGGTAATATGCGTAGGGAGGATACTCAGGCCACCCCCAGGACCCGTAGACTACCGACGGATCGTAACGCGGCACATTGACAACTTCAGGATTGGCCTGTTCGATTGCATATGTATCACCTTTGACAACCACCTTCTGCTCGTCGCTCGACTTGAGATTGCCCGCAGCGTATGCTTTCGAGCGCAGATTCTGAACGGCGGCTATAACATCGGATTCCTGGGCCATGAAAGCTTCACCCAGCTTTTGAGTCCACGCCGTCTGCTCAACCATCATTGCGAGTACCTGCGGGAAAGGCGCCAGCGCCTTCACGCTCAGGTCCCAGTTCATTTTATCGAGGGCGTCATTGAGCGCATCCCCCTTAAGGTCAGGATTTGCCTTCAACCAGGTGTCCGCTTCCGCGACCTGGTCCGGGTAGGTTGCAGCCAGCAGGATTTGCGCCATCAGCGCATCCGGATATAGCGCAATCGGGGCAAGCATCTGGGCAAGCTCTGCCTCGCTGAATACCTTGCCTGAGGTTGCTGTTTCCTGCGAAAGCGCCCCAAACGGGACCATCATCACAACGAGTAACCCGATCAAAGATCGGCTTAGAAATCCACTTATTTTCATGATGTTTCCTCCCTTCGGTTTCATATGCAATACATCAGTTAAGGTACAAAAAACGGCCAAACCGATCTTCTCACTGAAAATTCAAGCTTTTGACCTACATGGAGGCCTTATGTCAATGCCCTCGCTCCTGTCAGATACGGCCGATTAACAGGAGCACGACCACGATCACAAGGACCAGTCCCAAGCCACTGCTTGGATAGTATCCCCAAGCCCTGCTGTGCGGCCAGGCAGGGAGCGCGCCCACGAGCGCAAGAACTAATACAATGAGCAGAATTGTTCCCAACATTTCCATCTCTCCGTTCTGCCGGAAGTACGGCATTTAGAACTGACATGCATACAGTGACACACATTAAGCCCACTGGGCCTGGCAGATTGACGCATACTGTGTCCTGCCAACAAATATGTCATTATTCGCTTCTCTCACCTCAATGAGCCTGTTGTCCCTTACCGAATGTGGAATAACATAAGAGAAGCAGAATGGGAGCCAAATGAGCCTTGCTGCATTATCTCTTAGGCAAGTTTTATGCCCACCGGATCGTGGGGCCTAACATTTAAACTTTAGCTTTATAATACAGATACTTACGGCATGGCTAGATGCATCGGCGGGTGTTAACTTGAATCGAAGAAGTGTTGCATGCAACAGAAGCGTTGCATAATTCCTATGTTGCATGTAACTCAACTTCTACAGTGCCAAAAAACTTATTTTGTAATTACAATAACATAGATAGGTACTTGACTTTCTTGGCACTACATTTTCGCTCTTTGAAAACGGAATCAGATTTCGCGGATGGTGGGAGG
>JBKQTS010000103.1:0-6179 GCA_052143075.1 Syntrophobacteraceae bacterium
GGAATTCAACGCTATGCCATACCACTCCAAAGCTGAGCTGCCAGCCAACGTCCGAAAACTTCCAGAGCATGCACAGACCATCTGGATGGCTGCTTTCAATGCCGCTCACAAAGAGTACGGCGGCGATGAAGCGAAAGCCTTTGCAACTGCCTGGGCTGCCGCCAACAAGCACATATTCGTAGAATCCCACCGTTACCGAGGCGGCCAGTCCGGTCAGGAGCGAGGAGATGACCGCCGCTCGATTCGTGGTCATGGATGCTTTGAGCCATCGGAACAGGCGGATCGCCGGATAGCCAAGCTCTGCGATCACGCAGGCCCAGGCCACGGGCATCCACAGCGGCGAGGCAAGAAGAACGACGTCGCTGCCGGTAAGGTAAACCAAACGGCCGTTGGAAATCCAGTGGATGAGTCCCCAGTCCACGAGAATCTCAAAAATGCCCGCCACGAGTCCAAGCTTGAAGAGATCGGATAAAACCTCACCGCCGCGGCCCTCCAGAACTACCCCCGCCCTGAAGTAGAGGCTCGCGCGAATGCTAAGTCCGGCGTATGCCAAGAATTTCCCCATCGGAGAGAAGGCAAAAAGATAGACGGCGATCAGCGTAAAACCCAGACCGACACTCAGGGCCGCAAGCCAGACACGGTCCGATTTTACCGAAAGCTCACCAATGCGGCGGAGAAACTCCGGGTCTTCAAGTCCGCTTTTGTGCTGATAATGCAACATGGTCGATCCTTCGTTTACGGCCTTTCACACGGCGATCCTTCGACAGGCCATTCGACAGGATTTCTTTGCGTGAGAAGCATTTAGGTTGCTATGCCCCCTATTTTTTCAGGCTCTACCGGCTTGCATGTGTTTTTGGTAGAGCACCAGGTGCCTGAAGTCCGGGGAGGCGTCGAAGTTGATTTTGAGGGCGTTGGCGCAGGGGCTGCTGGAGGGGTCCTGGCCGTTGATGATTTCCATATGAATCGGCCACTTCCGTTGCCGACAGTGCCCGATTTTTGTGACTATTCTACTCATTTGCTGGATTCTTCCCGATTCCGATAGCTTCGTTGAGTTGTCCTTTTGCATGAAGGTCACGGCAGAGATCGTTGAGTTTTCGTACTATGTCTTTATGCGCCTTTTGAGTGTAACTCGTTAAACCGAGCGATACGAGAAGTGATTCCGTTATCTGTGCAATTATCGCATCCTTGCCCCTGATATAACGACCAAACTCAACTTTAAGCCCCTCACCTCCGGTATCAGCGAACAAGCCCATCGTACCGCTCCAGTTAGGATGAGCAAACTCACAGAGGATCTCGTACCAACGAAAGTAATCTGGAAGTGTTTTTCCAACCATTCTCAAAGCATCGATTACGTGAACAGGATCGGGAAAAAGTTCCTCGTCATCGACTTTGAAGCCAACCATCAGCTTGTTCATTGTGGTTGCGTAAACATACATTAGTTATTCCGGCTGCCAGAACGTAATGTTTTTTGGCTTCCCAATCTATTGGCAGGTGTCGCCACCTTGGCCGTTTTGGTTTATTTTTTGAACATTGCAACCAGGTATGCTTTCGTTCCATCATTATTGATTTTGTTGCCGAGTAATAAAGCAGAGCACCTATTATTTTTAAGCCTGAAATTTTCCGGGATCCCCAGCCGCAGGCATAAAGTTTTGTTATATAGATTCATTTCCCTTAGAGTGGCAAATCCAGGTTGGCTCGGTGATAGTTGAACAATAACATCAGAGCTTGAGTCTTGACTGGATGCCTGTTCAAGTCGAATTGTGACTCTGCCTTCCAAAATCTGAGATCTCTCACCAGACTTCAACCACAGCGGATCCAGTATTAAAGACCCACCTGATTCAGCTTTAAGGAATCCGGATAAAATTCGCAACCCCTCCAATTCAATTTTGGTACTGGCAATTTCCAATAATTTTGCTTGTATTTCGGACTTCGTTCTAAGACTGGTAACCTGCATGACGTCTAAATCATTCTTGCTTTGAGTCAAGCTTGAATTTGCGAATTGAAGTGCAAGCTTCAACTCATTATTCTTATCCTTCATTTCATTGGAACGGGCCTCTGAGTCAGCCATATATTTGTTCAAATCAGCATTCTTAAGTGTTAACTCTTTATTGTCGGAAGAGCTCTTGAATAACTCATTCTTTAGCATGTAAATCGATTTATGAAGTTCTGCAAGCTGGTTAAATTTATTATTCATTAAATAGGTGAGTGACGCAGTAGTTAGAACTGTTGCAAGTACAAAAGAGAAGATGATGAGAAAGGGGCGTTCTGAGAAGATTTTTGATAGAGTAGAGGTCATGGTCTCCCTGTTATAGATCTTTGCCTGTTCTTCATCGGGAAAAGTCTCAACGCCAAAGTCGGATATCAATGGATTGGAGGGTACCTCGTTTTGGACTTCGAGCCGGTCTTCTCGCCCTCTAACTTCAGGGGAAGCCTCACAAGCCGCTGAGGTTCTTCCTAAGTTTTTGACCCACATTACAGAGCTGTCCAATTCGCCGTTGTGGTCCCGCAAAACGTTCAGGCACCCCTCCATGCCGCCCCTGATAGCGGCAAGCCTCTCCACGACGGGAGAAAAAGCTTCAATCTTGGAAAACGACGGTTCCATTTGCCTTATCCGTTCAAGCTCGTTCCCTGCAACTTCGATAGCACGCGTAAGCATGTCGCGTACGCTTTCCAGGCAGGTCTTAAGCTCTAAAAGGAAACCATCTAATAATTCATCGGAAGCCTGCCAATCTGCCGAGATTCTTCCGAGGTCTTCGATCAAAATTATTCTACTGTCCAATTCGCCGTTGTGGTCCCGCAAAACGTTCAGGCACCCCTCCATGCCGCCCCTGATAGCGGCAAGCCTTTCCACGACTGGAGAAAGGGCTTCAATCTTGGAAAATGATGATTCTATCTGACTTATCGGTTCAAGCTCGTTCTCTGCTCCTTTAATAGCCCGGGTAAGCATGTCGCGAACGTCCACCAGCCAGGTCTTAAGCTGGATTGGGGAACGCATGTCTGGCAATCTCACGGCTGATAGAACCTGCTCGTTTGACAAGTTGCACCTCCTAGCGGCAAGCGTGGTCTGTGCCCATACATGGTACGCAAAAGTAATGCCACTGTCCAACTTTACGTCTTTCCGGAATTTTGCGAGGCGCATACTTGAAGATCACGATTAACTTGAGTGGTTAACTGTTGATGATTTGAAGGAGCGGTTTACAGTAGCATTCGTCAGAAGGGTCAGTTTGGATTGCCAAATCGTCAGCAGAAATCCCATTTAGTCATTAGGAATGACAAGTGTTTTTTTCGCAGATTTTCGCCACGACCGATATCATTGCTTCGGCGACCTTCTCGATTCGTAATTCCCCTAATTTATTATATAAAATAAGGACTTGGGACAGATTTCGCAATGACACTTATCTTTCTGTTCACCATGCAGTTGGAATGATTAACCGAAGCGAGATACCTTAGCATGTTCAAGGCCCCTTGCCAACAGGTTGAGCGGGCATGGTCTCAAGATATAATTCAGAAATGGCGAGGATTTCGGCGCTTCTTTTCTCAACAACGAGGAGAGCTGCTAAACTTCGGCTGGTCCGGGGTTCCAAGACAGCCGCGATATGTGAAGAGTGAACGTTTGACTCCGTTCTTTTCTTTTTCCAGGTTATGGGCTGGACCGTATCATGGCCCCAGGCATCAATAAATTAAAATAGGTTTGCCACCGGGTCCATTAATCTCCGCTTTCCACTCTTTGTGGATGAGTTCCACAACACCAGCAGGCATGGGGATATAGCTCAATTCGTTTGCCAGCTTATCACCACTTTGATAGGCCCATGTGAAGAAATCCAGAACACGTTTGGCGGTTTCCGGGTCTTTCTGGACCTTATGCATCAGGATGAATGTCGCGCTGCTTATTGGCCAGGTGTCCTTGCCCGGTTGATCTGTAAGAACTATATAGAAATCCTTGGAGTTTGCCCAGTCCGCATCCGCTGCCGCAGCCTGGAAGTTCTTCGCATCCGGCTTGACGAACTGCCCTTCTCTATTTTGCATCATGGTATAGGTCATATTGTTTTGGAGCACATATGCATATTGAACATACCCTATAGAGCCGGAAATGTTCTGAATGTAGGACGCAACTCCCTCGTTGCCCTTCCCGCCCGCGCCTGCCGGCCAGGACACCGAAACGCCGGTTCCCACTGCCTGCTTCCATTCCGGGCTGACCTTGGACAGGTAATCGGTGAAGGTGAAGGTAGTGCCGGAACCGTCGGAGCGGTGCACCACGCTAATATCTTTATCGGGAAGTTTGACGCCTTCATTGAGCTTGACCATTTCAGGGTTGTTCCACTTCGTAATTTTTCCCAGGTAGATATCGGCCAGCACCCTACCACTCAATTTGATTTCACCCGGTTTGACACCTTCCAGATTGACAACGGGTATTACACCGCCAATGACCGTAGGAAACTGCACCAGACCGGCCTTTTCAAGCTCCTCAGGTTCCAGGGGCATGTCCGAAGCACCGAAATCAATGGTCTTGGCCTTGATCTGGCTTATGCCGCCTCCGGAACCGATGGATTGGTAATTCACTCCGATACCCGTTTGATTTTTATAAGCTTCAGCCCATTTGGCGTACAGGGGATACGGGAAGGTCGCCCCCGCTCCGGTGATGTCGGCTGCAATCGCCGTTGCAGCAACTCCAAACCACAGCACCATACACATTGTAAAGGTTCTACCCAACGATCTCATAACATTTGTCCTCCTGGCTCACAGCTTGATGAACGCCCATTTTAGGGCAATAACATCGCCGATGCTGGTCGTTCCTGTTAGGAGCAAGGCAGCCAAACCGATAAAACCGATCAGGCAGCAATGCTACTGCGCTGATTAGAGTCCACTTTGTTCCAACCTTCTCGCTTCCGCATTTTGGACATTTCGCCTTTGCCGGTATGCTTGGTATGACCATAGCAGACACTCCTGTCCGCTGAATGACGTTGTCCTGGTCCCCGTCTGAATTTCGACCAGCCGGTTTGAAAGTATATGGTAAATCAAATTGTTTGTATCCATATATTAGAATGACCTACTAATACATCTCCAAAACCAAAAGCAGAAATAAGCATAAACATTGTTGCACCAACAGACACCAGCATATGAGTGCGCAATCCAGCGACCCAATCTAAACGTTCTCGCTCTATACCTATGATGCTGCCCAACAACGCCGATAAAAATAACCGTAAAACAATCCCTTGGTAAGTCAGCATTTGTCCCTCTTCACAGTATTTATGTGTAATATCTTGCTACTCACAAGCCGAATTCCCTCCAATAATTCAATTTGATTCGTTATTTGCACAACAGCAACCATCCGTTCCTACATGGAAAAATCGACGATTGGTCTCGTTCAATTCCGAATAATGCATGAACCTGACCACCAATGAATCTCTTGGGACATTTAGGTTCGTTCAACACCTTAAAAACCCCTCAGGACACTTTGTAGGCTCAGGAAACCTTTCCATATCCGAATCAAAAACGCAAGAGAAAGGTCAACGGGACCGGTTTGGGCGCTTTTCGGACAGACCGCTGCCCCCTCAATTGACAACCGCGTTTCCCGCCCCACCGTGGTTCAAGGAAGTCAGGCGTATAAGATGCAATAGCAGCGGGCGGGAGGAAAAGCCGACGCGACATGAACATACCAAACTTCTGGCACGGTAGACCACTCTAAGGTCGGCTGCGAAACATGTGAGTTGCATATCATGAGCTTGGGGAACGGCTCTTTTCGGATGATTACCGGCAGGCAGCCCCTGTGTGCGGTGATCTGATTCAACAACCGCCTGGATTACGAACGAGAAAGGATAATTTTTAGCTTTTTCTGCCACAAACGGGAATCTGGAAGAACTGTCAGATACCTCCGGCCAAGCCGGAGGCCTGGAAAATCATGGACCGCTCAAAGCGGTTGTAAACCAATGGCCACCAAAAAGGTGGCGACCTTAGAACATTTGAAGTTGGTCAAGGCGCTTATCTTCGGCCTCTTGTTTCTTGATGTATTCCCCAATGACCTTCTCGTCTCTGCCAACTGTTGACACGAAATAACCTTTGGCCCAAAAGTTATGGCCTGTGAAGTCCCTCTTCCGCCCTTGGAAGACCCTGGCAATGTGGATAGCACTCTTACCTTTGATGAAGCCAACCACCTGTGAGACCCCATACTTTGGCGGAAT
>JBKQTS010000104.1:0-24074 GCA_052143075.1 Syntrophobacteraceae bacterium
CGAACCCTCACTACGTTGCGGGTTCGCGGTTAGCGTTACGTGACCAGGCCACATACTTATAGTTCGCGGCCGATTTTTTGTGAGGCCGCTTTCGTGAGTGCCCAGTCCGGGCACGATCTTTTGTGAGGGCGCACGAGGAGAGCCGCCCCTCGATCCTGACAGACGACCATGCGATGACACCCGAAGAGATTGGCCGTTTTCTTAAGTTAACGGCATTGGGCCGGACTCCAGCCCGGCATTGATTTTACAAGCTTTCCAGACCTGCCTGTCCCAATTTGCGACACTGAGCGATATGGAGCAATACCGAGTGACCATTCCTTGTCCTACAACTGAGTCATCCCCCTCTCCGGTAGTTCGGGACAAAGGAAAGCTGTTTTGGTATTCTCTCAATGTATGTTATTTTATAATTTCAACGTATATTTGCGTAGGGTGCCTCCTTGGAGTCGCAAGGAGTTAATATGGCAAAAGAAGCCGAAGCCAAATCTTTTGGAGAGATTCTGGAGGCGGCAGACAAACTGTCCCTGGAAGAGCAGGAAGTGCTCATCGATGTTTTATCCCGTCGTGCAGCGGATCGAAGGCGTGACCTGCTCGGTCGGGATATTCGAAACGCTCGCAAGGAATTCAAGGAAGGACTAGTCAGGCCGGCGACTCCAGATGATATTTTGTCGGAAATCCTCTCGTGAAGCGTCCGCTGCTGCGCTCCAACTCTTTTGTTCGTTCCGCACGGAGGCTTATCAAAAAAAATCCTTGCAATTCAGATGATATCAGGGACGCCTTGCATCTCTTGGCCGAAGATGCTTTTCACCCCTCGTTGAAAACACACAAACTCAAGGGGAAATTAGAAGGCTCTTGGGCTTGCAGCGCAGGCTATGACCTCAGAATCGTTTTTGAGTTTGGTAGAGTACGAAGGCTCTGCAGCAATCCTCCCGGAAGCCATTGGAACGCATCACGAAGTTTATTGAGAAACAATCCAGCCAAGTCCTGATTCGCGTCAATGCCAATTAATACGCAACCATGGTGGGCACTTTGAACGATAATAAGTTGGCGCCGAAGTGAATACTCGGCGTTATAGTGGTAAGTGTCTGATCTCATAACTATTGGCGAGCGACAAAAGGAGACAAATAGGCCTAAATGCTTGCTCTGATAAGGTTTTGTGGTAACAGTGCCGAAGGCCGGACTCGAACCGGCACGGGTCTCCCCACCACCCCCTCAAGATGGCGTGTCTACCAAGTTCCACCACTTCGGCAGTACTGGCTATTATAGGGAAGCGTCACGGCTTTGGCAACCTCCTTGTTGAGGCATCCGGATTTTTGGCCGCGCAAACTGAGTGGCGTGAGCAGCGAGAGGCCGGGCAGTGTGCATTACCGTCAATATCGACCCCCCCGGCCCCTAACGTTTTGAACGAATATCGGCCCCATCCTGCGGGCCGTTTATGTTTATTTGCTATTATCGCGCTTTGGCCCTATATTTAGCTGATATTTTGTTGATATAATAAGTGAAAGGAGAAAGATAGATAGCTGGATGTCGAATTTCGATTACTATGAAACACTGAGCGTCTCACCTGATGCCTCGGCTGAAGAGATTAAGAAGGCATATCGCAAACTGGCCCTGGCGACTCACCCGGATAGAAATCCCGGTGATGTAGGGGCAGAGGAGCGCTTCAAGAAAATCAATGAAGCATACGGCGTGCTTTCCGATCCGGGCAAGCGAACTCAGTATGACCAGTACCGCCGCCTGGGGTATCAGCCTGGAAGGACCCGGGGAAGCGGGTTCGGTTATTCTCAGGATGAAATATTCAGGGATTTTTTCGCGAGCGGGCATGCTCAGGACGTTTTTCAGGAAATGGAAAAAGAGTTTGCGCGCATGGGGATGAGGTTCGATCCGACGTTTATCAACAATCTATTTTTCGGCGGAAGAAACATTTTCTTTCAGGGCTTTGTTTTCGGTCCGGGTAGGGTAAGGGTGGTCCGTTACCGCACACCGTACGAGCGGCCTCAGCGTCCCGTTCGTCCGGCGGCTGAGCCTGTCCTGGAGGCTTTAACACCCGGCAAGGTGCTTCAGTCGGGATTTTCTTTGCTTGGAAGAGCAGGGAAGAAGGCTGGAGAGTATCTGCTGAAGAAGGTTTTCGGCGCCCAACCCGAACACGGGCAGGCAGAAAGGCCGGCCGGAAGAGCCTTTGAGCATGATCTGGCATACAACCTTCTTATTACACGAAAACAGGCGCAGTTTGGCGATATCGTACAAATCAACCTGCCCCATTATGGAAACGGGAGGTTGATTTCGGTGCGAATCCCGCCCGGGGTAAAAACAGGGACCCGGCTGCGGCTTAAAGACATGGGGAACCTTCTTCCCGGCAATAACATCATCAGAGGTGATGTGTACATCATTTTGCAAGTCGCCTGATTCGTTGGCTCTCCCGGTCTTCTGCCGATTTGTTGTTGCCCCGCTTAAGGCGGGGATTCTTTTATAGTCCTCGGGAGGTAAATTATGAAAACTGTGCGAGTCAAAGGAATGTCGTGCCAGCATTGCGCTAAAACTGTAAAGAAGACCCTCGAGGAAATCGACGGAATCGCTAACGTCGCCGTGGACCTTGAAACCGGGGAAGTTACTTTCGATCAGATCCGTCCGGTGGACGACGAACTTATGAGGGAGAAGATTAAGAAAGCCGGTTATGAGCTTGGCTAAGCTGACTGTCCGTGTTGATGGGATGAGTTGCGCGGCATGCGTGAGCAGAGTTGAAGAGGGGTTAAAATCCCTGGGGGGGGTTGCGAACGCCTCGGTCAATTTCGCAACCTCGAAGGCAATGGTCGAATATGATCCAGCGGTTTTGGACGAGGGATCGATCCGCAGCAGGATAGAAGAACTCGGCTACGGCGCGCAACTGGAGGCGCGCCCGGAAAAAGGCCTCAGGAAGACCGACGTTCTCGTGGGAGGCATGACCTGCGCAGCATGCGTCCGGCGAGTGGAAAATGCCCTCAAGCCAGTCCCTGGAGTTGAGAATGCGACGGTAAATCTTGCCACCTCCAGGGCGACTATAGTCTACTCCCCCAAGCTCGAGGACTGGTCGGCTATAAGGGGAGCAATCACACAGGCGGGATACGAGTACCTCGGCGTCTACCAGGAGGAGGCCGGCGATCCGGCTGAAGCGGCACGGCTCGAAGAAATTGCCGGGCTGAAACGCAAAGTTGCGGCCGGCGCAGTGCTTAGCGTCTTGATAATGGCCGGAACGATGCAGCATTTCTTCCCGATTCTGCACGCCGTTTCCCGCCAGGTGATGCTCTATATTCTTCTGGTTCTTACCGCTCCGGCCGTTTTCTGGGTAGGGGACCGTTTTCTCAAGGGAGCGCTCAAAGCTACCCGCCAGAAAACAGCGGATATGAATACCCTGGTCGCCATCGGCTCTCTTTCCGCGTACATCTTTTCTGCTCTCGCGACCATTTTCCCGCATTTCTTTTCTGTTTCCGGCCTCGAGCCGCCAGTCTATTTTGATGGGGCGGCCATGATCGTAACGCTTGTGCTGCTGGGAAGGCTTCTTGAGTTAAAGGCCAGGGGCAGGACTTCCGAAGCGATAAAAAAGCTGATGAAGCTCACGCCGAAAACGGCTCGCGTAATCCGGGAGGGCTCCGAGATGGACGTCCCCGTCGAGGAAGTGCTTCGTGGCGATCTTATTGTGGTTCGGCCCGGCGGTCGAATACCAACTGACGGGACAGCAGTGTCCGGGGAGTCTTCCGTTAATGAATCCATGCTCACAGGCGAGAGTATGCCGGTTTCCAAAAAGCCCGGCGATGAGGTGTTTGCCGGGACTATCAACCAGAGCGGGAGTTTCATTTTCAAAGCCACCCGGGTCGGAGCTGAAACCTCTCTTGCCCGGATAATCCGCCTGGTCGAGGAAGCTCAAGGGTCCAAAGCCCCCATACAGCGTTATGCCGACAAAGTAGCTTCTATTTTTGTCCCGGCGGTTATCGCGATCGCTATAGTTACCTTCATCATCTGGTATTTCGCCGTGCCGGGGCACATCCTCAGCCGCGCTGTTTTGAATTTCGTCTCGGTGCTGATAATCTCATGCCCGTGCGCAATGGGACTGGCCACGCCCACTGCCGTGATGGTCGGCACTGGTCTTGGGGCCGAAAACGGCATACTCATAAAGGGCGGCGAAAGCCTCGAGCGCGCACATCACCTTGACACGATAGTATTTGACAAGACCGGCACCATAACCAGTGGAGAACCTGAAGTAACCGATATCGCGGCCGCGCCCGGGTTTTCGGAGGCCGATCTTCTGGACATGGCCGCCTCCGTCGAGAGCTTGTCCGAACATCCCCTGGCTAAGGCGATTACGAAGCTCGGCGGAAAAGCAGGCCGGGAGACGAGCGCCGGTATTGCCGTCGATTTCGAATCCGTTTCAGGATTGGGCTCGCGCGCAAAGGTGGGCGAGAGCAAAATCATTATCGGCAGCCGGAAATTCCTTGAGTCCGAAGGGATCGACACGGACACGATGGACCAAAGCGCTGCAATGCTTGAGAAATCCGGGAAAACATGTGTATTTGTGGCAAAAGATGGAAAGCCTGCCGGAGTCATCGCGCTTGCCGATACGATCAGGCCTTCAGCGCCGGAGGCCGTATCCCTTCTCAAGAAAATGGGCCTTGAGGTCGTGATGCTCACCGGGGACAGGCGGCAGACGGCAGAGGCAATCGCCAGCCAGGCCGGAATCGGTCTGGTCATCTCCGAGGTCCAACCGGGCGACAAGGCCGGCGAAATTCGGCGGCTCCAGTCGGAGGGACGGGTCGCAGCCATGGTAGGAGACGGCATAAATGATGCCCCCGCCCTTGTGGCGGCAGACGTTGGAATAGCAATCGGGGCGGGCACGGACATTGCCATCGAGGCAAGCGACATCACTCTCATCAGGGACGATCTCCGGCTGGTTCCTTCCGCTATAGAGCTTTCTTCGCAAACCATGCGGATAATCAAACAGAACCTGTTCTGGGCCTTCTTCTACAATGCCGTCGGCATTCCGGTCGCCGCCGGGGCGCTCTATCCCTTTTTCGGCATTCTGCTCAATCCGATGTTCGCTGCAGCGGCAATGGCCATGAGCTCCGTTTCGGTAGTGTCAAACGCTCTGCGTCTGAGGAGGGTCTGGAGGAAGCGCTCTTGAGGTAGAACGGGCCGCTCCCGCGATGAACTTTTCCAGATAGATGCGTTCGCATCCGATTGCATTCTTTCAAATGACCTTTATATTATGCGCCGGCTTGTTCCGTTAATGACGATCCCCATACTTATAAGGAGGAGCAATGAATCGATACGTATGCACGGTGTGCGGTTACGTTTATGACCCTGCTGCCGGCGATCCGGACAATGGAATCGCTGCGGGGACCAAATTCGAAGACCTGCCCGATGATTGGGTTTGCCCTGTCTGCGGCGCGCCCAAGGAAGATTTCGAAATAGAGAAATAATCAGGGAATTTCTGCAAAACCGGCCGGTTTCTCATGATCTTGCGGTAAACCTAAACCATGAAGAGACAGGTATTCTACCTCTTTGTCCAAAATTATTTTCGCGTTAATGAGTTTCTACCCGTGTCCATCCATGGTCAAACATGGTCATCCGTGGTCAACCGTGAAGAGGTTCCATGCGCCTTAAACTTTTCGAACCATGGGAAGGGGGTTACCAGATGGGTTATGGCTTCAATGCGGGAGAGGTTTTCAAAGTCGCTATCCAGATCGAGGAGAATGGCAGGAGGTTCTACGAAGAAAGCCAGAAAAACATAGAAAGCGCTGAAATCAGAGCGCTCTTTGCCGACCTCGCTCTGCAGGAGATCGGGCATAAAAGGATGTTCGAAACCCTCCTGGCACAGCTTCCCCCTGAAGCGACGGCCCCCACGGTGTGGGACCCTCAAAACGAAATAGATCAGTACGTCAAGATGATGGCCGACATTCATGTTTTCGTATCGAGCGCCGGTGTCGAAGAGCGGGTCGGCCGAATCAGGGACGTCGCCGACGCCCTCAAGCTGGCGATAGAATTCGAAAAGGATTCAGTGCTTTTCTTTCTTGGCATCAGGGAAGCCGCGAGCGGCAAAAATGACCGGGAACTCATAAATAGTCTCGTAAAGGAGGAGCAGGAACACCTGAGACGGCTTACATTAGAATTGAGGAAATTATCCGTCAGGTAATTTGTGTTGAGAAGAGTTCAATTCGCCGGTCTGAGGTGAGATGGTCTGATTGGAAGGCTGTCTATGACCGGCGGTGGAGTTGATGGTATGGCAGATAGAGTCAAGATATATTCGACTCCCGGATGCGGTCAGTGCGATCAGGCAAAAAAATTCCTGTCCGGAAGGGGAGTCGATGTCGACCTGGTGGACGTTACCAGCGATAGCGAAGCACTGAAGGAGATGAAAAAGCTCACGGGAGGCATCCGGACAGCTCCGGTAATCTCCGTTTGCGACAAAGTGATTGTGGGGTTCAATAAGAAGGAACTGGAGGAGGCCGCGAACTGCCTCTAAGGGCGGTGGGACCGCCAGCCAGGATCTCGATGCAATCCCTGAACTGTCGATGACCAGAGGCGGGTGGCAGAGGTAGTATCTCGACAGTCCACGCCGCATTTCGTTGTAAATATTACCAGATACCAACTGCGGAGAGCGCCCGGCCACTCAATAAACGCAAGGAACGCTTGTTGAATTACTGCGTCAAGTTTCCCTGGCCATCAAACCCCACGCTCCGCGATAGCCCGCCCCGGACCTGATCCGGGTCGAGTTGCCTGAATAGATTTCCGCCTTCATATACTTGCGAACTGAGAGTAAGTTTGCCATAATCGATTTCCTGGCAAAGCTCGATTGCCGTCCCGGCAGTCTTTGCCTGCAAAACGCCGGGTTGAAACGAGGCGCCAGTTTACCGCAGAGGCGCTGAAAGAAACAGATTTACCGCAGAGTCGCAGAGAACGCAGAGAGAACCGGAATTCAATAAGGTGGGCAGGGGTCTCAGGACTCGGAAATAACCATTTTCGTTAATCCTGTAAATCCTGTCCAGGCTTTTCTCTCCGTGTCCTGTCGATAACCAGTCCCTGCGTTTCTGCTTCGAAAAGGCGTGATGGGTTGCGCTTCGCTCCACCCATCCCACGGCCCTTTTCATGGTCTGGGGTGTCCCTTAGGGACATGATGAACTGCGGTGAAAGTTTTTGGTGTCTGTGCGGTGAACGCTTGCAATTGAGACAATGTACGTCCTCTGAGGAACGTGGGAGAAGAACTTATGTTGCCAAATAGCCAACGAAATGAACCCCTGGCCAGTGTCGCCGCGATTTGCTTGCTTTGTCTGCTCGCCGGATTCTGTCTGGCGCTGTGCGGTTGCCAGCCATCGAAGCCCGAGGTCGTCAAAACCGTAACCATTCCCGACGGTGAGATCGACCCCGAAGTTTGGGGCAAGGCCTACCCTGATGAATATAATCTGTGGAAGAAGACCGAGGAGCCTGAGCCTGCCGGCAAAAGCAAGTACAAGAGAGGATTCGACGCCGACAGACCCACCTACGACAAGTTGTCGGAATATCCCTATATGGCTCTTCTGTTCAGCGGTTGGGGCTTCGGTGTGGAATACAACGAACCCCGGGGACATGCCAACATGATTCGCGACCAGCTCGAGGTCGATGCCACGCGCCTCAAATCAGGCGGGGTCTGCCTGTCGTGCAAGACGCCCTATGCGCCGGAACTTCAAAAGCAGATGGGGGCCGATTACTACAAGATGCCCTATAAGGAGGTGCTCCTTAAGATCCCCGAAAAAAACAGGTCGTTGGGCGTGGCCTGCATAGATTGTCATAACAACCGGGACATGTCCCTCAGGCTTTCCAGGGGTTTTACCCTCGTGGAGGCCCTCAATGCGATCGGGGTCGATCCGGACAAGCTCTCGCGTCAGGAAATGCGCACCGCTGTTTGCGCCCAGTGCCATGTTACCTACAGTATTCCCAAAGACGAAGAGATGCACTCCGTGGGCCTTTTCTTTCCCTGGCAGAAGAGCAAGTGGGGCAACATCACCATTGAAGACATCATCAAGGTGCTCCGCAGCAACGATTCCAACAAAGAGTGGAAACAGACGGTTACCGGTTTCAAGCTGGCCTTCATCCGACATCCGGAATTCGAGCTTTTCTCGAACCACAGCGTGCATTGGAAGGCAGGGGCTGCGTGTGCCGACTGTCATATGCCTTACACCAGGGTAGGAGTGCACAAAGTCTCCGACCACCGCGTCATGAGCCCTCTCAAAAACGATTTGCGCGCTTGCGGCCAATGTCATCCCGAAGGTCCTGACTGGCTCAAAGAGCGAGTGATCGAGATTCAGGACCGCACCGTTTCGCTCATGCTCAGGGCCGGTTATGCCACGGCGACCACGGCCAAACTTTTCGAAGCTGTCCACAGGGCAAGGGACGAAGGCAAACCTATCGACGAGGAACTATATAACAAAGCCAAGGATTTCTACGAAGAAGCCTTCTATCGCTGCGTGTTCATAGGGGCTGAGAATTCGGTCGGGTTCCACAACCCCCCCGAGGCCATGCGCGTGCTTGCCGACTCCATCGCTTTTGCCGTCAAGTCCGAGGCTTTTCTTAGACAGATACTGGCCACGGCGGGCGCCGAGACGCCGATGAAAGTGGAACTGGATATGGCCAAATACTTGGATGACCGGGGCGGAAAAAAGCTCAAAGGAGAGCCTGCCATAGAAATCAAAGACCCCATGAACCTGCAGGATATGTTTTAGTGCGGCCGGAAACATCGCTGGACAGCAGCGTCCATCCGGAAACACCCCGCTCAAACTAAGGGGCAAGACTCAGTTCCCCCTTTCCTGAAGGGGGAAACACCGAATTTACATTCTACCGGCTTGTCATTGGCTGCGATATAGGGCTTGAAGGAGGCAAAGAATGTACAAACGCTCAGTATTATTGATTGCTCTTTTCTTCCTGCCTGTGGTTTCCCTTGCTTATGCGGGTTCGGATGACGGTAAAGCGGCTTATGACGAAGGCGACTATTCCAAGGCTTATGAACAATTTCAAGAGTTGGCGGGACTGGGGGACCCTGAAGCACAATATTTCTTGGGATGTATGTACGACAGAGGGCAAGGCGCGGCGAAGGATCACGCCGAGGCGATGAAATGGTATCGCAGAGCTGCCGATAAGGGGTATGCAAAAGCGCAGTTTAGCCTAGGCGACGCTTACCGGACCGGCAATGGCGTGCAGCAGGACTATGTTGAAGCGGTCAAGTGGCTCAGAAAGGCAGCGGAGCAGGGGGACGCCGAGGCGCAATGTGGTCTGGGAAATATGTACGGTGAAGGCCACGGCGTGCCGCAGGACTATGCCGAGGCTGTGAATTGGTGCCGGAAAGCGGCGGATCAAGGTAATGCTCCCGCACAAGCCACTCTGGGCTGGGCGTATGCCGACGGTAATGGCGTCCCGCAGGATTATGTGCAGGCGCACATGTGGTTTAGTTTGGCGGCAGCGCAAGGTTATCCGTCTGCAGAAGATTACATGGACACGCTTGCAAAGAAAATGACACCTGACCAGATAGCGGAGGCACAACGCCTGGCAAGTGAGTGGAAGCCGAAAAGCAAAGATTAGGGAGTGTAGAACTCGTCAAATGGTAACTGTGAAGTTCCCGTACTGTCCAGTTATGGAAATCGAGCCCGCATTGGGATTCGCCCAGAGCATATTAAAAAAGGGGGACTTCAAACCCGCCGCCTCTGGCGCCGTACTTCTTTTAAGGCAAAAGATTTTAGGACAAAGAATCCGGGTGGAAACAGGATACCTGAATCCTGGTGGCAGATGTCAATGTTCGTTGATTTAAGGTTTTAGCAATTACGGGATTCAGGGATCGTAAAACGAGAAGCGGGAGTGAGTAGGAAGCTTTTGCTCCCTGCTCCTTGCTTCCTGCTCCATCTTCGCCCCTCCGTCTTCTGTATTTGCGATTGACCCCGTTTCAGTTGTGTGCTAAGTTCGCCTCTGCCTTAGCAATCCGGTATCCCCTTTCGAATCGAACATTCGAGCTGAGGAGGCGAATCAATGTCAGGAGCAGTCGAGTTTTTATGTGAAGGCCTTAAACGTAGTTTAAGCAGCATGCTGCCATGGGATATACCTTGGTACGATCCGAGCCACGCTATATTTTTTGCCGCCCTTTACGGTGCTCTGTCCGTAATCGGGATCGGCGTGATTGCGGCTATTGTTCTGACCGTCAAGCGTCTCAAATCAGGTGAAGGCGGCTCGCATCATTGAGATGGGGCGGGTAAATCTCATCGCGGTTTCTTCAAGCGAGGGTCTTTTCGGATGAGTTATCCGGACCTTCGTTTTTTATTTTCTCTCCCGAATTCGTCGCGGTTTTTCACTAAAACTCTTTCATCGAGTAAAAAATCATGCTTCCGAAGATCTTTAGAGAATACGACATACGCGGAATTACCGAGTCCGAAATTACAGATCAGGATGTTGCGACGCTTGGCAGGGCCTTCGGAACATACATGGCCCGGCAGGGTAAAAGGCGGGTCGTGGTGGGAAGAGACTGCCGTCTGACTTCTGACCGGTATCGCGATCTGCTCGTGGGAGGGATGCTCCAATCCGGCATGGACGTAGTCGATATCGGGGTCTGCCCGACGCCGGTCTTCTACTTCGCTATAAGGCATCTCGACCGTGAGGGCGGAATGATGATTACCGCCAGCCATAATCCTCCGGAGTATAACGGTTTCAAAGTGTGCAACGGATTCGACACCATCGCCGGCGCGGAGATTCAGAAGTTCGCTCACATCGCTCGATCAGGGGACTTTAGCTCAGCGGAAGGAAGCCTCGATCACTTCGATATCATCTCTACATACGTTGATTTCGTTACTGGAAATATCCGGCTCAAAAGCCGGCTCAGAGTCGGGATAGACGGTGGCAATGCGACAGGCGGTCCGGTTGCCACGACCATCTTAAAAAAACTGGGCTGCGAAATCTACCCGATCTACTGCGAAATGGACGGCACTTTTCCGAATCATGAGCCTGACCCTACGGTCATGGAAAACCTGGTGGATCTGCGTGACCTGGTCCTTCGGGAGCGGCTCGACGTCGGTGTCGCATACGACGGTGACAGCGACAGGCTGGGGGTGATCGATCACCGGGGCGAGGTCGTCTTCGGCGACAAACTCATGATCATTTTCGCCAGGGAGATTTTATCCAGGCGCCCAGGGTCGGTTTTCATCTCCGAGGTCAAGTGCTCCAAGACACTTTATGACGACATAGAGCGGCAGGGGGGGGTGGCTATCATGTGGAAAACCGGCCATTCACTCATAAAGGCAAAAATGAAAGAAGTGGACGCACAACTCGCAGGTGAGATGAGCGGCCATATTTTCTTCAAGGACCGGTATTTCGGATTTGACGATGGGATATACGCGTCGTGCAGACTGCTCGAAATACTGTCCGGAACGGGGAAAAGGATACCCGAACTTCTCGATGGGGTGCCCGCTACGCATACGACACCCGAGATTCGGGTCGAGTGTCCGGATGAGATTAAGTTCGAAGTCGTCGACAGAGCCAAGCGGGAGTTCAAAGAGAAAAACCTGAAAGTAATCGATACTGATGGCGCACGTATCACTTTTCCTGACGGCTGGGGCCTCGTGCGAGCATCCAATACGCAGCCCGTTCTCGTCTTGCGCTTTGAAGCCGAAACCCTGGACCGGCTGGGTGAGATCCGCGACCTGATCGAGTCAACAATTGCACGGATTAAAGAAGATTTTTAACGCCAAACCACTGGTGATTTAACTTTTGGATGTTTTTTTCCGATTGAATACCATGTGGTGTAAGGTGCCGTGTTCATGCCCTATGCTCGTTTGAAGGGGAGCGGCAAAATGGCGTTGGATATCCACCCCGGACGGAACGATATGAAGGACGAGGATAGAAAAAAGTTTGAGGATGAACTGCTCAACGCCAGGAAGCTTGAGGCTATAGGTGTTCTGGCGGGCGGGATCGCCCATGATTTCAACAACATGCTATTTGTCATAATGGGCAATATCAACTTGGCGCAACTGAAGATTGATGAGGACCATCCGGCACAGAGGCATCTTATTGAGGCCGAAAAGGCCTGTCTGCGCGCCAAAGACCTCACCCAGAAGTTCATAACATTTTCTTCAGGCGGCGGTCCGGTCAAACGCCATGTCTCGATGCGGGAACTGG
Organism: Syntrophobacteraceae bacterium; assembly: GCA_052143075.1. GTDB lineage: Bacteria > Desulfobacterota > Syntrophobacteria > Syntrophobacterales > Syntrophobacteraceae > SbD1. The sequence goes on from JBKQTS010000104.1 coordinate 12,154, forward strand.
TATCCAGTGTTGCCGGCCTGGTGTTGAGGGGCTCGATCACAAGCTGCGAGATCAAAGCGCCCAAGGACCTGTGGGAAGTGGAAGTAGATGAGAACCAGATGCGCCAGGTCTTCACCAGCCTGCTGGAAAACGCCAGTGAAGCCATGTCCAGGGGCGGCGTAATCTCGATCAGCGTCGAAAATGTCGAAATCAATGAAATCGGCGTCGAAGGGATAGATCCGAATTTAGGGCGTTACGTAAATGTGCTCATCTCGGACGAAGGGATCGGGATTCCGGAAGAAAACATGTCGAACATATTCGATCCATATTTTTCCACTAAATATCGCGGCAGCCGGAAAGGAATGGGGTTCGGACTGACAATCGCCCATTCAGTCATAAAGAAGCACAACGGCTACATCAGAGTAGAGTCGATTCCCGGCAAAGGGACCACCGTTTCCATGCTCATTCCCGCATCGGCGCAAGAGGGCGGCGCAATTGCGGCGAGCCGGCCTCATGTTCCTGTCCCCAGGAAACGGATATTGGTGATGGAAGACGAAGAGATGCTGCGCGACCTGATTCAAACGATGCTCGAGCACCTGGGCTACGAGGTGGATACTGCTCTGGATGGTGAAGGCGCCGTCGAACTCTACTCCGAGGCACTCGATGCAGACCGGGATTATGATGCGGTTATTCTCGACCTGACTGTAAAGGTCGGAATGGACGGAAGAGAGGCAATCCACAAGCTCCTCTACCTCAATCCTGAAATCAGGGCAATCGTATCGAGCGGGAACGCCAGCGATCCGATAATGCACGATTACGCCAGTTACGGTTTTCGCGATGTTTTGAAAAAACCATATGATCTTGAAGATCTGCGGGAGGCACTGGGCAGGGTTTTTGGTCGATAATGGTCCGGGACAAAAAGGGGGAGTTGCGAGGAGGAGACGTAGACGCAAAACCCTCTTCGCGTTACCCCATCCCCCTCTCTGCGTAAGTGTCTTAAATCAGGCTGTTTTTGCTCAGGCCGGCCAGTCTTTCCGTCAGTTTCTTTTCGACGATATAAGGGACCAGGCCTGATACATCTCCTCCTGACCGTACCACTTCTTTGATGATCCTTGAGCTAATGTAAATCCAGCGCATTCCCGTCATTATGAAGGCCGTTTCGATATTGGTGCTCAGTTTGCGGTTCATAAGCGCCATCTGGAATTCGTATTCAAAGTCGCTGATTGCCCGAAGGCCTCTTATAATGGCTGTGGCTGGAATCGATTGTACGTAGTCGACGAGCAGTCCTTTGAAAATGTCCACCTTCACCCGGTCTTTCAAGGGATGGTGCGCCAGGGAATCCTTTAGCATCTCGAAGCGCTCCTCCGTAGAGAAAAGGGGGTCCTTCCCTGGGTTTACGGCAATAGCCACGATGACGTTGTCAAAGATTTTGAGAGCGCGCTCCAGCAGGTCGATGTGTCCGTTGGTAATGGGGTCAAATGAGCCAGGGTATACCGCAATGTTGTGCATTTTCCCTCCTGTCGGGTTACTGATGGACTAAGATCTTGAGTAGACCGAAATCAAAGTGTCACCGTATCTTCGCTCGCGGTCTTTTTGCCATACTAAAACCGGAACCAGCGGCGGCTTATCTTTTATATGTTGCTCGGCAATGACCAGTGCGTCGTTGCGTGCAACTGCGCCCACAATTTCGAGTGTTTTCTCGATGTATCCTTTCCCGTATGGAGGATCCATAAAAATAAGGTCGAAGAGCTCGTTTTCTGAGCCCAGGCGCCGGATTGCCGAGTCGACCGGTCCCTGAATTATGCGCGACCTGTCCTGCGCGCCGCACAATTGGACATTTTCACGTATGAGACGTACGGCTTCCGCGCCCTTGTCCATAAAAAAACAAAAATGCGCCCCCCGGCTCAGTGCTTCGAGGCCCATTGCCCCGGTTCCGGCAAACAGGTCGAGCACTCTCGCCCCGGGAACTTCCCCGGCAATCATGTTAAAGACCGCTTCCCGAACGCTGTCGATGGTCGGGCGAATCCTGTTGCTCTTTGGGGCACGCAGCCGCCTTCCCCGAAAAGCGCCCGCAATGATTCGCATGTTCAGCTACAGCCGGCCGCGGCTCAGAAGGATTTCCGCAATTTGAACGGCGTTGGTAGCAGCTCCTTTGCGGATATTGTCTGCAACCACCCACATGGCCAGGCCGTTTTCAACCGATGGATCTCTGCGAATTCTGCCAACAAACGTATCGTCTGTGCCCGCAGCGCTCACAGGGACCGGATAGCCTGCGTTGCAAGGGTCGTCTATCACTCTGACCCCCGGAGCGGCCTCCAGCAGGCTGCGCGCTTCTTCTGGAGAAATAGGCCTTTCCGTTTCTATGTTTATCGACTCGGAATGGCCATAGATAACGGGAATCCGAACAGTGGTCGCACAAATCCTGATTTTGGCATCCTCGAACATTTTCCGGGTCTCGTTCACCATCTTCATCTCTTCTTCGCTGAAGCCGTTTTCCAGAAAAGGGCCGATATGCGGAAAGCAGTTGAAGGCGATTTGATGCGGGTATATCTGCCGAACCGCCTCACGCCCGTGCATGATATCCGAAACCTGAGAGCGCAGTTCCTCAATCGCCCTTTTCCCCGTACCGGAAACCGCCTGAAAAGTGGTGACCACGATTCGCCTGATCCCCACCGCATCGTATATGGGCTTCAGCGCTACAACCATCTGGATCGTTGAACAGTTCGGGTTGGCAATGATGCCCGAATGCGATAACGCGGCCTCGGGGTTGACTTCAGGCACCACCAGCGGGACATTGGGGTCCATTCGCCAGGCGTTCGAGTTGTCAATGACGACTGCACCGGCCCGGGCCGCTATCGGCGCAAATTTCTTGCTGATGCTGCCTCCAGCGGAAAACAGCGCCAACTGAATGCCCTCAAATGAATCTTCCACAAGCTCTTCCACCGCGATTTCACTGCCGCGAAAACCGAGCGTTTTTCCGATGGAACGCGCCGATGCCAGAAGTCTTAGCCTGCTTACAGGGAAAGCCCTTTCCTCCAGGACCTTGACCATCAAGTTGCCAACTGCTCCGGTCGCCCCAACGACAGCCACTTTGAATCCATTTTGTTCCATTACGCCCTGTACCTCGTTTATCTGCAATATGTTAAATAGAGCGCAAATGCTCAAGTCTATTTATATCACACGATAATGAATGCCCGAAACCCATCTTACGGGTATGAGCTAAATGAAAACATTTTCCGGGCTTATCCTGTTTAATCCTGTAAAGCTTGACTGAAAATTGTCTGCGCCTGGTCTTACCGAGTTATATACTTGACTACCAGGTCGCCCACCTCTGACGTCGAACAGCCCATGCAGCCCGCTGAAAGGCTTTTGAGATCACTTGAAACCACCCTTTTTATGGCGTTCTCGATAAGACCGGCAGCGGCGGTCTCGCCTAGGTGTTCCAACATCATCTGAGCCGCCGCGATCGCAGCAACAGGATTTATGATGTTGAGGCCGGTGTATTTAGGGGCGGATCCACCTATCGGTTCGAACATGGAAACCCCGTTCGGGTTTATGTTGCCTCCTGCGGCGACTCCCATTCCGCCCTGAATCATTGCTCCGAGATCGGTTATGATATCCCCGAACATATTGTCTGTTACGATGACGTCGAACCATTCGGGGTTTTTGATCATCCACATGCAGATAGCGTCAACATGGGCGTAGTCGGTCTGCACGTCCGGGTATTCTTTGGCCACATCATTGAACGCGCGCTGCCAGAGATCGAAGGCATAGGTGAGCACGTTGGTCTTGCCGCACAGGGTAAGTTTTTTGCGGTAATTTCGTTTGCGGCAGAAGTCGAAGGCGAACCGAATACAACGCTCTGCGCCAAACCGGGTGTTGATCGATTCCTGAACGGCAACCTCGTGGGGAGTGTCCTTACGCAGAAATCCGCCCGCTCCTGCGTAAAGGCCCTCGGTATTTTCCCGGACGACTACGAAATTTATCTCATCGGGCCCCTTGTCCTTGAGAGGGGTTTCCACTCCCGGGTAGAGTATAACGGGCCTGAGATTAATGTACTGGTCAAGTTTGAAGCGCAGTTGGAGCAATAGGCCTTTTTCGAGTATCCCCGGCTTTACATCCGGGTGCCCTATAGCTCCGAGAAGGATGGCGTCAAACTTGCCAAGATCTTCAAGCGCCCCTTCGGGCAAGACCTCGCCGGTACGCAGGTACCGTTCGCCCCCAAGATCGAAGTGGACCTTCTCGGTCGAAAATCCGGCTTTTTGCGATACGGCGTCCAGCGCCCTAAGGGCTTCACGCATCACCTCAGGGCCTGTTCCGTCTCCTGGAATAACCGCTATGCGGTAGGCTTTGGCCATTTGACACCTGCTCTCGTTTCAGTTTTCGGCGTTATGAAAAAATTCGATATCAATCGTGTATTATTCCAGCCCTGACATCTGCTCGCGCACATATTCGATGAGGCCCCCGGCCTTAATCAGCTTCTGCATGAAAGGCGGTATGGCCTGAGCCCGGTATGTTTCGTTCCTGGTAAGATTCTCGATAATGCCGGAATCCAGGTCGATTTCCAGTTCATCCCCCGTCTGAATGCGTTCGGCGCCTTCGGGGCACTCCATGATCGGCAGACCCATGTTGAAGGCATTGCGATAGAAAATCCGAGCAAAGCTTCGGGCGACAACGCAACTGACCCCGGCCGCTTTTATGGCTATCGGGGCGTGTTCCCTCGATGAGCCGCACCCGAAGTTTTTTCCGGCCACGATAATATCTCCCGGCTTGACCTCTGAGGCGAACCCCGGGTTTGCGTCTTCCATGCAATGGGCGGCAAGCTCTTTGGAGGAGGTCGTATTCAGGTAGCGCGCCGGTATAATGGCGTCGGTATCCACGTCATTTCCGAACTTCCATGTTTTTCCCTTGATTTTCATCAGCTCAACACCTCTTCAGGATGCACTATACGCCCGGCAATGGCAGAAGCTGCGGCAACTGCAGGATTGGCGAGATAGACCTTGCTTTCCACATGCCCCATTCGACCTACGAAGTTGCGGTTCGTGGTCGCCACAGCCGATTCGCCCGGCGCGAGAATTCCCATGTGCCCGCCCAGGCAGGGGCCGCAGGTCGGGGTGCTCACTGCCGCTTCGGCCTCTATAAAGATTTCGAGCAGCCCCTCTGCCATCGCTTCCAGGTATACCCGTTGGGTCGCAGGGATCACAAGGCAGCGGACCCCTCGTGCAACCTTTTTGCCCTTCATTACCTGCGCGGCCAGCCGCAAATCCTCCAGGCGGCCGTTCGTGCACGAACCTATCACTACCTGATCGATGGGGGTTGGTGGTATTTCTGTGACCAGCTTCACGTTCTGAGGCGAATGAGGTAGGGCCACGACCGGCTCGAGGTTTGAGAGGTCCCATTCATATACGGCCTCGTAAGCCGCCTCCGGGTCACTGCGGTAGAATTTGTAAGGCCGTTTTGCACGCGCGCTTACATACTGCTCGGTGATTGAGTCAGGCGTTATGATTCCGACCTTGGCTCCCGCTTCGATAGCCATATTGCACATCGAAAAGCGATCCGCCATGGGAAGGGAATCGATCAACTCGCCCCCGAACTCCATTGCCCGGTACCTGGCGCCGTCTACGCCGATCCGCCCTATAGTGTAGAGGATCAGGTCTTTTCCCCCAACCCAGGGCCGGAGTTTTCCACTGAAGATAAACTTCATCGACGGGGGCACCTTGAACCAGATTCGGCCTGTTATCATTGCCGCCGCCAGATCGGTGCTTCCCACCCCGGTTGCGAAGGCGCCAAGTGCGCCGTAAGTGCATGTGTGGCTGTCGGCCCCAATCACGACATCACCGGGCAGGACAAGTCCCTGCTCGGGTAAAAGTGCGTGTTCGACCCCCATGCGACCCACTTCGAAATAGTAGGGGAGGTCAAACTCTTTTGCAAAATCGCCCATCATCCGAGCCTGGATGGCCGAAGCGATATCCTTGTTCGGCACGAAGTGGTCGGGAACCAGACTGATGCGCTCGCGGTCGAATACCTTTTTGGCCCCCGAGCGCCTGAAGGCTTCAATCGCGAGCGGGGCTGTTATATCGTTGCCAAGTGCGAAATCGATCCTTACTTCCACAAGCTCTTCCGGGAAAACCTCAGGCTTTCCGGCGTGATCGGCCAAAATTTTTTCACTGATTGTCTTGGGCATTGAATTCTACCTTCAATTCTGAATATTTTCGCCCGGGTTGCCGGGTTGTGCCAAAGATTGCTCTTCACCGGAGATATTCTCCAGTGCAGGTGCTGTTTTTTGCTGCGTAGTTACGCCTTCCTGAAACCCCTTTTTCCCCTGGAGCTGCCAGGCGGCCCATCTTACCGGACCCGAAGCAGTGTAGATCGTCAGGAGCAAAAAGAGCATAAACGCGGGGGCCACAGCGATTATGCTTAGGAGAAGTATTACGCCGAACACGACGAAGGAGGGCCTCGCCCTTATGAATTCGACTTCCTTGAAACTGTTAAAAGGCATGGTGCTGACCATGAAAAACCCCAGGATAAAGGTCATCACGAGCAGGACAGGCCCTATGAGCGAACCGTGGACAGCAATATTCCAATGACTCATAAAAAGCACCGTTGTGGCTATCATGCTCGCTCCGCCCGGAATCGGCAGGCCCACGAAATATTTCTTACTGGCCGTTTCGACCTGCACATTGAAGCGCGCGAGCCGCAGAGCGCCGCAAGCCATGAATACGAAGGCCGCCAGCCAGCCGATCCGCCCGTAAGGTTTGAGGGCTATCAGGTACATCAATAAACCTGGCCCCACACCGAATGCCACCAGGTCGGCCAGCGAATCGTATTCCACCCCGAAACGACTCGTCCCTCCGGTCAGCCTGGCAACCTTGCCGTCCAGGATGTCGAAAACGCAGGAAGCAAGGACGGCGATGGCCGCCGACTCAAAATCGCCGTTGATGGAACTGACGATCCCGAAAAACCCACTGAAAAGATTCGCAGTGGTAAAAAGATTGGGCCAGATATATGTCCCGCGGCGCACTTCGCCTTCCCCGCGCCACTTTTTCCGGCGCGAGCGCCGCTTCTTTACGGGTTCAATCTGCATAAGATGGTTTCTCCCGCATAGACATGATTGCCTTGGGACACCAGAATCTCGCTGTTTTCAGGCACATAAACGTCCACTCGGGAACCGAACCGGATCATTCCAAACCGCTCCGCCTGAACCACCCGGTCGCTGATTTCGGGCCAGCAGACAATGCGGCGGGCGATCAAGCCGGCCACTTGGGTAATAACGATGTCCGCGCCGGAATCGGACCTTATCCATACCCAGTTCTGTTCGTTTTCATCGCTTGCCTGGACAAGGTTGGCAGCCATGAAGCGGCCTTTCCTGTAGTGAATGCCCTCAATCGTTCCAGAGATGGGTAACCGGTTAACGTGTACGTCCAGAACCGACATGAAGATACTGATCTTCATGGCCGGTTTGTCTGTGAACCGCACCGACCGGACACTCTTCACAGCTATTACACGACCGTCTGCCGGAGATACGATATCACTTTCGCCCGCATTCGAAACCCGTTCCGGATCCCGGAAAAAGTGACCGGTGAGTAGGGTAAGAGCCAGGAGCAGCAGAGTAACAATCGCCCAGCCAAGCACCGCCGTAATCAATGTGGCAAACATTGCGGCGAGGATGTAAGGAATTCCCTCCCTGGCGATGGGGACATGCGCCTGTTTTTTCCTGAAATCCCTGGCAGACAACAGATGCTCCTTTAAATAGTGTCCGGTGGCCAGTGGTCAGCGATCAGATAAAGGCTTTTTCTGACGACTGAAGACTGACAACCGGCGACTGACTTTAAACCATCTTTACAGCATCGAGAAAAGGCATCATAGCGCGCAGCTTTGCGCCGATCTGTTCAACGAGCAGTGTCTTTTCGCGGTTTCTTACTGCCTGGAACATAGGCCGCCCGGCCTGGTTCTCCAGAATCCACTCGCGTGCGAACTCCCCGGACTGGACCTCTTCGAGCATTTTTTTCATCTCGGCTCGAGTTTGCGCATTGACGATCCGTTTTCCTCGCGACAGATCACCATATTCCGCCGTGTCGCTTACGGAGTACCTCATATAGGCAAGTCCGCCTCTGTAGATCAGATCTACGATCAGCTTCAGTTCGTGCATGCACTCAAAAAAAGCGATTTCGGGCTGGTAGCCTGCCTCGACAAGTGTGTCGAACCCTGCTTTTATGAGTTCGGATACACCGCCGCAAAGCACAGCCTGCTCGCCAAAAAGGTCCGTTTCGGTCTCTTCTTTAAAAGTGGTTTCAATGACGCCTGCCCGTGTTGCGCCGATCCCCGATGCATAAGCCAGAGCTGTCTGAAGGGCCTGACCCGATGCGTCCTGCTGAATCGCGACAAGAGCAGGCACGCCCGCTCCGCGCACGTATTCGCTCCTGACCAGGTGTCCCGGCCCTTTAGGGGCGATCATTACCACGTCCACCTCTTTGGGGGGTATGATCTGGCCGTAGTGAATATTGAAACCGTGAGAGAAAAGAAGCGTCCTGCCGGCTTTCATCGAGGGGGCAATGTCTTTTCGATAAAGTGCGGCCTGAGCGTGATCTTCGGTAAGAATTTGGATGATATCGGATTTCTCGGCGGCCTCGCGAGCCAAAACCGGAGTGAATCCATCTTCGATCGCCTTTTCGTAATTGGGCGAGCCCGGCAGGTCAGCCACTGTGACCTGAAGACCTGAATCGCGCAGGTTTTGAGCCTGTGCATGCCCCTGGCTTCCATAGCCGATGATACCTATTTTCTTGCCGCGTAAAAAATCCAGACTTGCATCCGTGTCATAAAAAATTCGCATCAATTACCTCCTGATTTGGATCGGTTTCAGTATTTCTTGCTGCGTGCCAGAGCCGCTTTCCCGGTACGTGCAATCTCCTCTATTCCGATCTGGTCCAAAAGTTCCACTATTGCCGTAAGCTTTCCCTCGTTTCCAGTAACCTCAAGCGTGTAATAATGAGGGCTTACGTCCACTACCTTAGCACGGAAGATGTCGACGATTCGAAGCACCTCTGCCCGTGTCTGCTGCTCGGCTCGAACCTTGATAAGGGCCATTTCCCGGTCCACGAACTCTGTCTCCGAAAAATCGTACACCTTGATTACGTTAACGAGCTTGTTCAACTGTTTGACTATCTGAGAGAGCACCCGTTCGTCTCCAGTCGTAACAAGAGTAATCCGCGTCAGTCCCTTCTCGTTGGTTTCCGCCGCTGTAACGGTTTCAATGTTGTACCCTCTGCCGCTGAAAAGTCCCACGATTCTTGCCAGAACACCCGGAACATTCTGGACCAGAATGCCTATCGTATAGCGTCTATCGGTTGTAACTATCATCCAAAAATCTCCTCTAAAAATCCCGTTCCGGGAGGGAGAATCGAGAGCTACGCAAGAAGCATTTCAGTAATGCATTTTCCGGGCGGGACAATCGGATAGACGTTTTCTTCCGCAACCACCTGGAAATCCATAAAGACAGGGCTTTTTATCGAAAAGGCTTTCCGGAGGACCGGTTCGACCTCCTCGGGCCTTACAGCCCTCAGTCCCACAGCCCCATAGGCTTCGGCCAGCTTGACAAAATCGGGAGACCCTTCCAGGCATGACCCGGTATAGTCCTTCTCATAAAAAAGCTCCTGCCACTGGCGCGGCAACCCGAGATATGTATTGTTGATGATGGCCACTTTCACCGGGATATTGTTACAGACCGCCGTGCACAGTTCCTGAATGTTCATCTGGATGCTTCCGTCACCGGCGATATCTATCACCAGCCTGTCCGGAAAGGCTACCTGGGCGCCAATGGCCGCTGGAAAACCGTAGCCCATTGTGCCCAGGCCGCCCGAGGTCAACAGTGTGCGCGGGCGGTCGAACTTATAGAACTGGGCGGTCCACATCTGGTGCTGGCCCACCTCGGTAGTGATTATGGCGTTGCCGCCCGTAATCTCATAAATTTTTTCGATAACGTACTGCGGCTTTATCAGATCGCCTTCCGGACAGTAGGTAAGCGGGTGCTCTTTCTCCCACTGGGATATCTGGTCAAACCATGGAGCACGCGCCTCGGCAAGACCCTGGAGCGGATCTTTTTCGGCAAGTTGTATAATTTGTTGGAGCGCGTTTTTGCAGTCGCCCACGATGGGAATGTCGACCTCGACGTTTTTGCTGATACTGGTCGGATCAACGTCGACGTGGACAATCTTGGCTTTTGGGGCGAAGGTGCTGATCTTTCCGGTTACACGATCGTCAAAGCGCACGCCGACTGCAAAGATAACGTCCGCATGGGATATAGCCATGTTAGCCTGATAGGTTCCGTGCATCCCGAGCATTCCCAGCCAGAGCGGATTAGGCCGCCTGAGGCCTTTCCCATCAACTGTGGTTGCCGGAAAGCAGCCAAGACCCATCAGGGAGCAGGTCACAGGCGCCTGGATGAGTTTAACCAGCTTGGCGAGTTCTTCCGAAGACTCTGAAATAATAATTCCTCCGCCTGCGAAAATGACTGGCGCCTTGGCCTTGCTGATAAGCTGGTAAGCCTTCCTGACCTGTCCGGCATGCGCCTCCAGTGTTGGCCGGTAGCCCGGCAGGTCCACTTTCCTGGGATATTTAAAATCGGCATACGCCTGAACTACGTCTTTCGGCAGATCTACAACCACGGGTCCCGGACGGCCCGTGCGCGCCAGGTAAAAAGCCTCCTTTATTACCTCGGCCAGATCGTTCACGTCCCGCACCAGGTAGCTGTGTTTTGTGCAGGGGCGGGTGATGCCGATAATATCGACCTCCTGAAAAGCGTCATCCCCGATGAGCGGCGTCGGCACCTGGCCCGTGAATACAACTATCGGGACAGAATCCATATTAGCGGTGGCTATACCCGTTACGGTGTTTGTCGCACCGGGACCGGAGGTCACCAGACACACCCCCACACGGCCTGACGCCCTTGCGTACCCATCAGCCATGTGTGTGGCGCCCTGCTCGTGGCGAACCAGAATGTGCCTTATGTTGTGTCTGGGCATCTCGTGATAGAGGTCCAGAACGGCGCCGCCCGGAAATCCGAATATGACCTCTACCCCCTCTTTCTTCAAACACTCGAAAAATATTTGCGCACCTTTGAGTTTCATAAGAAAACCCTTAGTTGGCCTGCTTTGGCGTTAAAGCCGATATAATAGCTGCGGCAGGGCAGGCCGGAATACGGACCAAAATCAGCCGATTTTTCATGTCTGGTCCCTATAGTGAATTTGAAATTCTAACAGTAAGCAAACAAAGGTGTCAATCGGATTACTGAAGTGGGTAGTGGGTCATTTTGGAAAGGTTGGGGAACCATTTGTCAGGCCGTCCCTGAAATCGCCAAGCAAAGTCCCCGCCGTTAATGTCCTTTGTAGCACAAATTCAGTAGAGGGGAATGAAAACTCAGAGGTATGGACAAATCCCGGAACGGCAATACCTTATCTTAAGTAGATAGTAAGGAGTTGTAATTAAATTGGATTAAAGGAGGTAAAAACATGAAGGCTAAATCAACTTTGATTATAATGTGTATGGCTCTTGCTTTCCTCATGATCGTTGGGACAACGAGGGCGGAGGCGCAATGCTGCGGGTTAGACTATATTGCCGCGCCTTTCGTGGCAGCGGGGGCGATAGTTGAGGGAGCGGTGGTGGTATCGGCCGCTATCGTGACGGCCCCTTTCACTGCTCTCAGTTGTGGCTCTTGCGGGATTTCCTTTTGTAATCCCTGCAGCAATCCGGTTACATTCGTCCCCAGTTGCGATCACTGCTGAGGATACTCGGGCTTTATTTGATTTCGACTTAAACTCTAACAGGTTGCTGAAAAAGTCACTTATATAAGTGCATTTTTGCCGGGTTTAATGTAGTATCAAGCTGCTGAATTTACACACAAACCCGACAAGGAAAGCAATGAGAAGACCCGATCATCAGCAACCAAG
>JBKQTS010000105.1:0-4724 GCA_052143075.1 Syntrophobacteraceae bacterium
GGTTGCTGATGATCGGGTCTTCTCATTGCTTTCCTTGTCGGGTTTGTGTGTAAATTCAGCAGCTTGATACTACATTAAACCCGGCAAAAATGCACTTATATAAGTGACTTTTTCAGCAACCTGCTAAATTGTATTTCCGCTGTTTCCATGAGCTGATCGAATAACTGCCTCATCTCAGGAATATAAAAGTCGATTATCATTTTAAGTTGGGTAAATGACACGTTTTGAAAAATGTCCTGAAAAGTCGCATCATTAATCTCCTCTCCATATTGATATTTGGCAACAAAATCAAGCCACTTTTGTGTTCGTTTATGCTTTACGAATTGGACATCCTCAATAAGTTTGCATATGTCCTCAAGCTTCTGGTGAACGAGTTGATCATTCTTAAGCTTATTTTCTCTTTCTATTTTGGCGCTGTTAAGTCTGTAATTGATGTATCCAGCGATCACTACACCCAAAAGCGTTCCAAATACGCCGATCCACGCTGTCATCATCTTCTCCAAAGTTATCCACAGCTTGTCATCTGGACAAAAAAGGCAAACTGGTGTACACTGGAATAACTCATCAACTTCAGTGCCAAACGCCCCTACCGCATTTTTGGCTCGGGTCCCTGCCCGAAAAAACTCCGGTTGCACGCCTGAGACTGGAAAAAGTATACAATCTCCGTTGGAATACGCAAGTTATACGTCGATGGGACCGTTTTTTGCGTTTTCAAGGAAGGACCTCCATCCCGGGATTTTTATAGCCCGATTGTCGTCCACCCGAGTTGAGATTGTGGCGAGAGTGAAACTTTTTACGTCTCTCCTCGTAGTTGAGAAATGAGGCGCAAAAACCCTCGCCGTTTTCGAATCATTTGTTTACCGAATTGCTGCAGATAGGACTCTTCGGAAATTGGCAAGAAGTAGAGTCCTCATGCCTCATGGCTTGTTATATGTGTGGAAAGAGGCACAATAATGAGTTAGGTCAAACTGCTCGCCAGAATTGGAGAGCTAAATACTTAAATAGATCCAATCTGCTTGATATTGGCGGAATCGGTTTCCTGCGGCCATCGGCCCAAGGTATCCGGGTTATCCTCGATCAATGGGGGAGACGAAAAAGCTATTCACCGCAGGGACGAAAAAGCTATTCACCGCAGGGACGCAGAGAGAACTGTCTCGAAAAGACACTGGATTCCGGCCCAAAAACACTCAAACACGGAATGACGAAAGTGGGAACCCCGCCCCTTTTCATTGTTTCAGGGTGCCCCGAAGGGGCGTGAAGAGCTGTTACGAAAAGTCCATTTCGGACAGACTTCAGCATCTCGACAGCAGCAAAATCCCCCCTGCCCCCCTTTAGAAAAGGGGGGTTATCGGCGATCCTTTTCATGGTTTCAGGGTGTCCCGAAGGGGCGTGAGAACCTCCGGTTCGGCGCTGGGCAATCTGATAGTGCCGTTGCGCCCAGTAGTACGCGCCACCTCCGGTTCGGCGCTGGGCAATCTGATAGTGCCGTTGCGCCCAGTAGTACGCGCCACTGTTTGGAAAAGACTTCCGATCACCTCCAAAGACGCAAACCTATTCACCTGGTGATAGACAGGTCAAGGAGAGAGAACTCAAAAAGCAGCTTGAATGTCGCTGCGCCGATCTCCGGCAACATGATGTCCACGGTACAAGGGATGAACAGGGAAACCTTCACGATATCACCTCATGGCAGCAGTACAGGTAAGGGGTCGTTGACCCCTATTATTCCAGTACTACCTCGATCAAATGCGGCCCTGATTCCTTCAGGGCGGCTTTGAATTCTCCGGCTAATTCCTCTGCGGTCGTAACAGAAGCCGCAGGCACTCCCATACCCCGGCTCAAACCGACCCAGTCCAACGCCGGACTAGCGAGACTCATCAGCGCTCTGGTTTCAGGGCCCAGGGACCTGTATCCCGCCATCTGACATTCGATTTCAATTATGAGGTATTTGCGGTTCGAGCAGATAACCGTTATGACATTTGCTTTTTCACGAGCCTGTGACCACAGCGCCTGAACTGTGTACATGGCGCTTCCGTCAGCTTCGATGTTTATTACCTTTCTGTCGGGGCAGGCAAGCGCGGCGCCGAGCGCTAAAGGCATTCCCTGACCGATGGCCCCTCCTGTCAGGTTAAGCTGACTATAGGGTTTCAAAAATGGCGCATATGTATAGTAATGTCCGCTTGATGAAATGCCTTCATCGACAACGATGCAATGTTCCGGCTGCAGGGCGGCAATTGTGGCGGACATTTTTGCACCATTCAGTTTGCCCGAGGGCAGCTCCGGCAAAGCATATTTCGCAAGCATCGAGTTAATTTTATTTTTACTGCCTGCACCATCCAGCATCTGGGCCAGTTCTTCCAGTACGGCCGCAACATCCTGTTTATCCGTATCAATTCTCAAATGGCGTTGTTGATCGTTAAGCAGAAAGCTTTTCCCATCCGGATAGCCGAAAAAAGCCACAGGTCCATTGGTCCCCGCCAGAATAAATGTATCGTAATTAGCGAGCAATGTTTGCGCCATCCCAGGCAGATAAGGAATGCGTTTTAATATGGGCAGGCCTTCGCCGCTTTCAAAGTATGCAGGAAAGGTGATCATCAAAAGATCGCAACCCGTTTTTGCCTGAATTTCCGCTGCTGCCGCAAGGCCTGGTTTGCGCAGGGCTCGCCCGCCCAAAATTAGCGCCGGTTTTTTTGCCCCTTTGAGAAGTTTGCGGGCGCTGGCAATTGCCGCCTGGTCGACACTGTCAAAAGTAAATTCCGCCGACGCAATTCTATCAGGTTTGTGTTCTGTCCACTGGTGATCCGCAGGAACAATCAAAGTTGATATTTGTCCGTAAAGTGATGCGGCCAATCCCTCGGCCGTGTCTTGCGATAAAGCTTCCACCGATTCACTTTGCCTGTACCAGCCGGAGACGGTCCGGGCAAGGGATGCTATATCCATATTCAGGGGAGGATCTGCATCAATGTGCCACGTAGTATGCTGGCCTATTATATTCAGGATGGGAGATCGGGCGCGTCTGGCATTGTGCAGATTAGCGATGCCGTTGGCAAAGCCGGGGCCAAGGTGCAGTAAGGTCAGAGCAGGTTTTTGTTTCATCCGCGCAAAGCCGTCGGCCGCGCCGGTGCATACGCCTTCAAAGAGCCCCAGCACCGAACGGATGCTCTTGACCTTATCTAATGCTGCAACCACGGGCAGTTCAGTGGTTCCCGGATTGGCGAAACAGATTTCCGCACCTGCAGCCGCTGCTGTCCTTAAAATTATTTCCGCACCTGTCATGATAGGTCACCCCTTTCGAAAGAGTACTAGTGAAACACCCAGTCGCGTTTGGATAAGTTGAAGTCTACAGCGGCAAGACCATAGCTGGAACGGAGTAAAATATCAAGGCGATAAGGCCGGTAAGCCCAGTGCGGTTTTTATACCGAGTTGCGTTCAAGAAAGCATCAAGTCAAGGGCGTGGGGAGCTTAGCCCCCCACACCCCCTCCGCCTCTGGTCGTGGACAGATCAGGGACAGCGTCGAGATCTATTTTGCGCTGCGGCGGCGGCCCCGCGCGTGCGCCCGGCGGAGCCTCGAAATTTGTGGAAAACTTTCCCCGCTCAGTTCGGGGTTGTTTGTCGATCTTTGAATGCAACTTGGTATTAGACAGGGTTAACAGGATTAGCAGGATTAACAGGAATCGCTATTGCCAAGTCGTGAGAGTCCTGTTGCGTTGAAGACGGGCGGGGATAAACCCCGCCCCTACAATGGATTTGGCGATACAAGGGGAGGGCTTTATGCCCTCCCGGTCAGAATGCCAACTTGAACGCAAATTGGTATGAGAAGAGCAGCAGCCGTTTGCCAAAAATTGCAAACATTACGGCGTCGAAGGTCATAAACGATTTTTTCTCAAGAGTTCGGAAACAAAATTAAAGTTTTAAGATCAGGTAGATGAAATACCCAATTCCTGCCCACCACAATCCCCCTTTACACAAAACTGAAATACTGCGAGTCTCGGACATCCTCAAAGGGCAACCAGCCAGGGAGTGGGGAGGGATAGCCACCGGCGGCCTGGAGATCTCAGGACCTGAGCCTTGTTGGGTAAGGAAGCAAGGTGAAGATGGAGTTGGAATCTGCCGGGAGCCTTAACAAACAGAGCATTAGTCCTGTTGTGTATGGAGAATAAAAATGGCCGAACCCGCACCGCGTAAGATGTCTTCTCAGGAGATGTTGGAGGAAGCCCTCAAAGCCAGAGAGCGACTTCTGAAAGAGCACCCTCATCTCCAGTCTTATCAGGACGAAATAGATCGAATCCTGGAAAAGACGGTGGGATTTGAAAACCGGATGGCGGTACTTGCATTCATGATTGAGGCAAAACTTTACGAGATGAGAGACTCAATTGCCAAACTTCACTCCGCTACCCTCAAAATACAAGGGCCTTTTAATAAAGCCAAAGCTAAAAATGCCGGTAAAGTCCTGGATCATTCCACAAACAAGGATGGTTATTTGAATTGAGGCAGGCTTCAGGATTATTCCGGAAGCTTTTCAGGGCAGAATCAGACTCCAAAATCCGGTTTGGATCCATAGCGCACAACTTTAGTGCATTATTCGGGATTACGGCCTTACCGAAGTTTTAAGGTTCATCCGGCAAACGAGTACCTACAGCAAGAGAGAGAACAGTATCTGTCCGCTGTGAATTGGCACTGTGGCAGATTTTATGTAACCCTTTCAGGGTAAAATCGGTTTGTGTGC
>JBKQTS010000106.1:0-29311 GCA_052143075.1 Syntrophobacteraceae bacterium
GGGAAGTACCATCGGGCGCCTTCCAGAAACATGACCAGGCCCGTTAATATCATGCCGGCATAAAAAATCGTCCACAGGCCGGGAGGGAATTGCCTGATAAGCAGGATGCCCAGGCCGGCAAAGGAGATGCCGGTCCGGGTGAAGGCCAGGCCGGTGCGGGCCCTAGCCATCCTTACCCTGTAAGCCGCAAGGAAAGTCCGCTCTTCAGCCAGGTCGGTCCTGTCGCTTGCGAAGAATCGGCGCCTCATAACAGGAGAGAGCCTGTCCCACCGGGTTCGAAGCTGTTCTGCGCCCTTGATCGGTTCAGATCTCGTCAGCGCCGGGCCTTCTTCGCTCCATTTTAGCTCGGCAACGGTGGTCCCGAAGGTGGATCGTGTAGGCAGGTAGCCGATTTCATCCGGTTCCAGCTTCCGTGTGGGCAGATACCACCTCAGGCCGTCCGTAGCCATGATGATTCCCACCAACAATAGAGGCGCCTGTATGATGCTTAGATACCCGAATCCGAAAATTCTTAACAGAGTGAGACTGATGGCGATAAAGGAAATCCCCGTTCGCAAGAGCGCCAGGCCCGTTCGTCCCTTTGCCATGGAAGTTCTGTACCAGGCCAGGATCGTCCGGTCGCTTGCAAGCCTGGTGCGAAGCATGGCCAGAGCGGTCCTTCCGGCGGACGGCGGGAAACCCGGATTGACATCCTGAACGTGCTCGATCATACGGGTGAGGTCGGACGGAAGGGCCACTATGAATCGGACCGAAAGGACGCCGAGAGTTTCCTTGATCTTTTCACGGAGTTCAAGGTCGAAAGGACTGGCTGCTGCAACCCGGGCCTCCTTCATCCCTACCGAAAACGGGAACCAAAGATCGCGCTTAAGCTCCTCTAGATCGAGGCTCTCTAATATTTCGCGCGGTGCCGGCAGGTTCTCCTTAAATTCTACGAACGGAAGACAATAGTGCTCACTCAGGCAAAGCAGGATTTCATGCTTCGGGATGCCCAGACTTAGTATCGACTCTTCGATGCGCCTTGCCGCTCCGTCGGACTTCCGAATGATTTTTTCCAGGTCAGGCTCGCTGATTATCCCTCGAGCAACCAGGCCGCTAAATGCCGCGAATTGGTCATTGACCGTTTCAAGGTGGTGTTGCAACCGCAGAGTTTTTTGCAGCATCCGCTTTCCATCCAAACAAAAGGCCGGAAACTTTTCTTGCCCCGGCTAGTTATATACTATGCCCGCCTATCTTGATTGTGTCCACCAGGATGAGATATTTGCAGTTTGCGATTCGAAAAGGAGGAACAATCAGGTCTCGAACAGTGGACGCCGACGCTATTGTATCAATACCGGTTTTTTTTTCAATAAAATCCATTCCCCCCTGATTTAGACCATTTCACCGAATGGTGAAAATTATGGTTTCAGTGAAAAATAGCCTGTCCGTTTTTTGCTTCTGAGGAAGGTGGTGCACTGAGCCGCGTAGCGGCGAAGGGGTTGTGGGGCGGCGCAGCTCCCCACTCTTTTCCGGATTGTTTATTTGCAGAACTTTCGGCACACTGTCGAACATCGCCTGTCCCTGGAAAGGCGCGGGAACAAAACCCTCATCCCGCCCCCCTATCTCGTATCCATCCGGAAACCCCGGGACAAATTCCACGCCCCGCGAGGTTTCCGTTCGGAAAGAAGGCATTTTTCGCCCTGGCAAGGAAATCAAGGGTTTGCGCGGAGGCGTACATCGGTACGCCGCACAAGAAAACCCGAAGATTAACACAGCCAGGGCGGAAAAGGGCACTTTCCGGATGGAAACTATCTCGCGTCCCGGTGTCTCTATCAGGGCTGGAGCGTCAAAGGCGAGACATTTTTGGTTTTGAGCTTCTTGTTGATATAGATTGAAGAAAAGCCGAAAAACAAACAAAGCACCATGACATTTACGAACCGGTCGAGCAGCGATACGGCGAGCGCCTGCGATTGTGTGATCCCCAGAAACTGCGAGCTGAACATAAGCAGGCTCTCCTTTATTCCGAGTGCGGCAGGCGTGATGCTTATAAGCAGCGAAAGGGCCCCGATCGTCGTGAAGATAGCGGACTGCAGAAATCCGATTCCATTTCCATAAGTGTCTTTCATTTGAAATGCGGCAAATTCCAGCCAGGTTATCGGGGACAGCAGAAACAGGTTTAGGGCGGTCAGATAGCAAAGCTTCACCACGGTTTTGCGGCTTTTTCTAATGATCTGCCAACCCGACAGGACCTGGTTGGCCCGCTCCCTTACCCACTTGCTGGGAATCCATTTTAGGCTGGGCGGAGGAAAAAAAATTGCCCACGAAGTAGAGGCCGCAACCGCGATGAAAACCAGCGCAGCAGGCAAACTGAAACCCCCCGAATCAAGGTAAAAAAGCGACAGGCAGGCCAGGGCGGCAACCGAAGAGATGTTAAAGACGATAAGGTAGTTTGCGGCAAGGCTCGACACGAAATAGGAATAATCGAAATCGTGGCGGGATTTTAGATAAACAGCTCTAAACCCGGCGCCTCCTTTCATCGGCAGGAAAATATTGCCGAAGCTGGTGATCACCGATAAAAAAAATATCTTATATTTTTATAAAATCCGAAAGATTGTTTCTAACGTAAGAGTAGAGGAAAAAAACACACGCAACAAATACCGCTAAGGGAAAAATTTTTCGTATGGATGGCATCTATACCCGCTCAAAATCGACTTCGATAATCAATGCATGGGCTAAGTCCAAGGCGTCCCGGCCGCATTGGCGGCGCTCGCCTAGCCGGCGGACGGACGGGCTGCCGGGATTTTGTCGTGAGGCGCCTCCGCCGCTGGTTCCTTTCGCCTCTCAGGACCCGTATACCTCTTTAGCCTTTCCCCGGCAAACGGGATGCTGCGGTCGAATCGCAGTTGGGTGATCTGTTCGGACACCAGCCCTATGAAAAAGATAAGCGCGGCGAATACGATCAGCATTTGGGAGGTCGGACCGTAGCGGCCGTCCAGCATAACGATTTTATACAGACCATAGCCGACTCCAACCAGAAAGGTAAAGATGCTGGCTGGAAGAAAAATCTTCATGGGCGAAAACAGGGTCGTTATTTTGAAAATGATCAGGAAGAATCGCGAACCGTCCCTCAGGAGCTTGATTTTGCTCTTGCTGCCCGCTGCGCGCTTTGGGCTTGTTATCGGAAAATAAGCGAGGCTGTAGCCTGAGCGCACTGTGGCCAGGGTTATCGTCGTCGGGTAGGAAAAGGTGTTGGGCAGAAGTGTGACGAACTCCTTTGCGGCGCCGGCCCTGATAGCCCGAAAGCCGGAAGTGAGGTCCTCGATGGCCCGGCCGCACACGTATGAGGCAAACCGGTTGTATATCCTGTTTGCCAGGTTTCGATGAAAACTCGTTTCCGAATTCGAATTGCGCGCGCCAACGACCATGTGATATTTTTCGAGCATTTCCAGCAGAGCGGGTATCTCTTCGGGCGGGTGCTGGCCGTCGGCGTCAAGCATCACAAGGCAGAAGCCCCTCGCATACCGGATACCGGTTTTTATCGCCGCCCCGTTCCCAATGTTATATGGATGACAAAGGACTGTGGCGCCGGCCTCATGGGCCCTCTGAGCGGTTGCGTCGGTAGATCCGTCATCTACCACGATGATTTCATAGCTGCGGCCGGTTTCGTCCAGGGCTTCGCGGACTCTGCCCAATATCGATTCGATTCCCTGCGCCTCGTTCTTGGCGGGGATTATAACGCTTATTTGCGGATTTTCGGCAGAGCCGTTCCTGTATTGCACCAGGGACTCCTTCATTGCGCCGGCCCAGCGCGGCGGGCTGCAGGGCTGGGCCGTTGAGTGACATAATGATTGCCATTCTTCGTGCTTCGTGCGAACGCTCACCAAACATTAGCACGATTCGTGCCGCTCATACCAAGTTGCATTCAAAGAGCGACAAACAACCCCGAACTGAACGGGGAAAGTTTCCCCCTCGATCTCCAGGCTCCGCCAGGCGCACGCGCGGTCGCGCGAGGCCGAGCGCTCGGCGCTGTCGGCGGCAAGCCATCGCGCATGCGCGGGGCCGCCGCCGCAGCGCCATATCTCGACGCTCCGCGAGGCGGAGGGGGTGTGGGGGGCAAAGCTCCCCACGCCCTTGACTTGATGCTTTCTTGAACGCAACTCGGTATCAGATAATAACGTCCGTCAAGATGCCGTTGAAAATAGTGGTCCAAGGATTTACAATAAATAACTCAAGGCCCCAGCTTCCCGCGCAGCTTTGCGTAGAAGGGTCCGGATCTGGCCCGGTGCAGGCTCTGGATGCGGCCCTGCCGCTCGCAGGTGAGTGGGCGGTTTTTCGGGAGACTTTGGCTGGCGGTCCTCGCATGGCGTCGAACTACTACTAAAGGAAAGGTTAAGTGTCGCTTCTTCAGATCTGTATATATCCTGACCCTGTATTGCGCCAAAAGGCCGAACGAGTCAAAAATATCGACAACGGCATTCAGCGTCTCATTGACGATATGGTCGAGACGATGTATCACGCGCCGGGAATCGGTCTTGCCGCAAACCAGGTGGGCCGTCCGCTCAGTTTGCTGGTAATAGACATTCAGCGCGAGGAATCTGAATACGGGCTGATCGTGCTCATAAATCCCGAGATGGTAAATGCTCGAGGCGAGACAACCTTCGAGGAAGGCTGCCTCAGCGTGCCGGAATATTTTGCTGGTGTAACGAGGGCCGAAGAGGTCGTGGTGTGCGGGCTTGACCGGCGGGGCGAAAAGATCGAAATAGCCGCCGGGGGCCTGCTTGCCATTGCGCTCCAGCATGAAATGGATCACCTGGAAGGCAAACTGTTTATCGACCGGATAAGCCCGATAGCCAGGGACATTTTTAAAAGAAGGTGGAAAAAGACTTTTAAGGATGAAAGGTAAGAACCGCCGCTGTGCCTGGACTAGTCTTTCTTGGGACCCCGAATTTTGCCGTGCCGTGTCTGCAAAAATTGCTGGAATGCAACGCTGGGGTCCGCCTTGTAGTCACCCAGCCCGACCGCCCGAGCGGCAGGGGCCGCAGGATCTGTGAATCGCCTGTCAAAACCTTGGCGAATGAGGCGGGGATTCCGATATACCAGCCAGAACGCATCCGTGGCGGCGAAGTTATCGAAAAGATCCGGGCATACGGTGCGGAGTGTGCTGTGGTGGTGGCTTTCGGACAGCTTGTTCCGCAATCTTTCCTTGACATTTTCCCTCTTGGGACCTTGAACGTCCACGGGTCTCTTTTGCCTCGCTACAGGGGGGCCGCCCCCATCCAGCGCGCCATACTGGCGGGCGAGACCCTGACGGGCATCTCGATAATGCTCCTCGACGCCGGGATGGACACCGGACCGGTGCTTTCGCAAAAAGAAGTCTCGATAGGTCCCGAGGATACTTTCGGGACGGTTTACAAAACTCTTGCCGAACATGGCGCCAAGCTTTTGATCGACACCCTCCGCGACTGGACGGCCGGACGGCTTGCACCCCTGGTCCAGGATGACGCTTTGGCTACTTACGCCCCTCCGATCCATAAAGAGGAGCTTCGGATTGATTGGAATTCTCCGGCAAAAGATATTATAAACAAGGTCAGGGCGTTTGATCCGGCGCCGGGTGCGTGGTTTGCGCTGGGAGGGAAAAGGGTCAAGTGCTTCCGGGCTGCCTCATTTCCATGGGCGGCGACCGGAGCTTCTGGCGAGGTGGTCGGCATGGCGGACTGCGGCCTCATAGTTGCCGGGGGCTGCGGTCAATCCCTGTGCATCGGAGACCTTCAACTGGAGGGTCTGCGGCGCATGCGTGCGTGTGAATTCACTTGTGGCAGGCCTATACCGAGAGGCTCGTTTCTGGAATGACTCCCGACGAAAAATCGACAGAACTGCCCCAAAAAGAAGCCTTCCCCGGTTCGAGCCCGCCTGCAGCCGGTTCCGAAAAGCGGATCGTAATATCTCTTGTCGCCCTTTTCGGGACCATCGCCACCGCCGTCCTCATCCTTCTCTACATAGTGCCCTATTACGGTTTTAGCAGGATTTCCGTCCACCTTCCACTGATAATGGCAACTCTCACGGCCTTGGTCGGCGCCGTGTTGCTCGGAAGCCTCGGTCTCCTGGCCGCAGTGTTCGCCCTGGGCCGGGATGTTCCTTTTTCGCGAAAGCTGCGCAGTGTTGCGGTCAAGCTGCTCCTGCCCATACTGGTCGGCCTCGGCAAGCTGGCGGGCCTTAGCCGCGAACAGGTCCAGCATGCGTTCGTAGCCGTGAACAACGAGCTTGTCCTGGCCCAATGCCGCAACGGGGCCCCCCCGCGCTCCGTCCTGCTCCTGATGCCGCACTGCCTGCAGGATAAAGACTGCGAGGTGAAGGTCACCCACCGGGCTCAAAATTGTAAACGCTGCGGCAAATGCAGCATAAAAGATCTTCTGGGGCTTGCCGAAAAATACGGCGTACACATGGCAGTCGCCACTGGAGGAACCATTGCGCGACGGATAGTCATCGAGACTCGTCCCGACCTGATTATAGCCGTTGCATGCGAGCGCGACCTGACAAGCGGCATCCAGGATACCACCCCGCTGCCCGTTTACGGCATTTTCAACCAGCGCCCTTTCGGACCGTGCCTCAATACGCAGGTAGCCCTTGATCGGGTCGAATCCGTGCTCCGCGAGGTCCTTCCGGGAGCAGGGCAAGACTGATTTACACAGGATTTACAGGATTTACAGGATTTAAGACCGGTTAATAGATCTTTTCCATTCACTGCTCACCGTTCACTGTTTATGCTCACATCACGAACCCTGGCTTACCAGATTTTGCTGCACCTGGAGCAGAAGGCTTCCCATCCCGACCGGTTGATCCGGACCGCCCTTGAGCGCCACTCGCAGCTCGATGAGCGTGACCGGGCTCTTCTGACTGAGCTTGTATACGGTGTTGTGCGCTGGCAGGGCCGGCTCGACTGGCACATCGATGAGCTTAGCACAACGAGGCCCGACAAGATCGCTCCGGCTGTACGTGTCCTCCTGCGGCTTGCCCTCTATCAGATCCTTTTTCTCGACCGCATACCGGACCACGCAGCCGTAAACGATACGGTTGACATCGCCAAAAGCAGCCAGCCCCCTTATGTGATCAAGTTCATAAACGCAGTTTTGCGCGAAGCGGCCAGAAGAAGCGAAACTCGGCCCGAAGCCGAAGGCCTCGGGCGAACCGGCCACGGCGGCTCGCCGTGGAACTGGCCGGACCCGGAAAAAGATCCTGCGGCGCATATGGCGGTCATGACTTCACACCCGGTTTGGCTCGTACGCAAGCTCATAGATGAGATCGGCATCGAAGAAGCCTGGCTTTTTTGCGAGTCGAACAATCGGGTCGCCCCGGCGGTTTTCCGGGTCAATACGCTCAAAGCCTCGCGCGAAGAGGCAATTGAATCTCTTAAGGCCGAAGGAATCGAAGCGGCGCCTTCACCCTGGCTTGAACATGCCCTGAGGGCGAAAGCGCCAAGGCGGGATATGACCGGAACGGCCGCGTTCCGGGAAGGCATACTTCAGGCGCAGGACGAGGCCTCGCAAATGGTTTCCTTTCTGCTCGCTCCTATGCCTGGAGAGCGTGTGCTCGACCTATGCAGCGGTTTGGGCGTAAAGTCGGCCCACATCGCCCTCATCATGAAAAATGAAGGCGAAGTGCTCTGTGTTGACCAATCGGCATGGAAACTCGAAGAGGCGCGCAAAAACGCCCGCAGGCAGGCATTAACGATTACCCGCAGTCTTGCCGGAGATGTCCTGATGCTTCGGCCGGAATCGATCGGTCTTTTTGACCGGGTTTTGCTTGACGCACCATGCACCGGCCTTGGAACGATGCGGCGAAAGCCGGACATAAAGTGGCGCAGGCACATAAAAGATCCCTACCGGCTGTCCCGGCTCCAAAAAGAACTGATCTCTCATGCCGCACAGTTTGTAAAAGCCGGCGGAGTGCTGGTCTACGCAACCTGCACGGTTTTCGGGGACGAAAACGAATCAGTGGCCCAACACCTTAGCGAATCACACCCGGAACTTGCAATAGAATCGGCGGCCGGAAACCTGCCTGATACCTGCCGGGAAATGGTGTCGGGGCCTTACTATCGTTCCTGGCCTCATAAACATGACGTGGACGGTTTCTTTTCGGCCAGGTGGCGGAAGAGTTAAAAGCTATTCACCGCATCTTCCCTTCTTCGCGTCATCATTTGCTCTTGCTACTCTGCGCCCTCTGCGCCCTCTGCGGTGAATCGCTTTCAGGCCGTAGGGTGGCCTAAGCGGACCCTCACTTCGTATCGGGCCCCCGCTTGACGCATCATCCCAGGCAATGCGTCAAGTCCGCGCCCGATCTTTTGTGAGGGCGGAGCGCAGCCCACGAAGTCTTTTCGAGATAGAGACGGGACATGGTCCGAATAAGAATAGGGCTGGTCATCGACAGGGCACGGAGAGAAAAAGCCTTTGGACAGGATTAACACGATTAACAGGAAAACAAAGCGTACAGATGGAGAATTGCCCCTTTGCACAAAGGCAAAACAGATCTCGACTCTCTGCAAGGTTGTTTTTCAATCCCATTAATCCTGTTAATCCTGTCAAAAAAGATTTGGGCTTTTCTCCGCGCTCTGTGTGGCGGAATTCGTCTGTTTTTGCGTGCGGTGAACGGTTTATTTTTTCACAGGTTGTGCCGCGATTTCCAGTAAGTCGGAAATCCTGAAATCGGGGCTGTTTCTCGTGAAGTAGTCTATTTCGATGCCGGCCAGTTCGCGGTAGGCAACCTCCCGCGAATCGAGCAGCGCATTATAGGAGCGAAACAGCGCCTCTTCAACGGTTTCGCCGGGCTCGATATTGAAAAATCCTCTCCACAGCACCGGCCGTGGATTTGACAGGTATTGCCGCAGCATTGCCTCCCTGATTACGGCTGGAACCGGGAAGTATACTATCGTGGTCAGAGACCTAAGCCTTTCGAGCAGATTCTCTCCGGTATAGATAACGCTTCCCGTGGTATCCAGCACGACATTTTCATCGGAGTCGACACAGGCGTTTTCCTCGATCCAGCCGAGAATCTCGGCCATAAGTTGCCTTTCAGTGGAAAGATACAGTTCTTCCCTCTTCTGGTAGCCGTCCTGGAAAGGGAAACCCATCCATTCGCCAAGAGTCAGGAGGCTCTGGTCCTCTCGCCGCAGCTTATCGTCGAGTTTTTGAGTAATGAGAGCGTCGAGGCAAAACCGCCTGAATCCATGCCTGGCCAACTTTTCCGACCAGTACGACTTTCCCGAGCCTGACATTCCAATTAGAGAGATAAGCACTCAAACCCCTATCGCGAAGCTGTGCCCCAAGCGAGCATGATTCATTTTTCTCATCTAATCACCCCCGTGAATTTCCTCAATAGTACGTGAGTGGGTAAAACCTGTTCGCCTACCCGGCATTGCTTTTAACGATTCACCGATTTTATCTTTGACATAAAGGTGGAAATAGGCAAGAAAAAACCGGCAAACTCAGAGAAGAAGAGGACGATTCATGCAACCAAAGAGTATCCCCTTGAAGGAAAGAATCATTTTTGCTCTCGACGTGGACTCTGCGGAGCAGGGGAAAAAGCTTGTCAAGCGCCTGGAAAGTCATATCCATTTTTACAAGGTCGGGCTTCAGCTATTTCTTGCAGGCTGGTTTCCCGTTGTGCAGTGGATAGCTGAGCGCGGGCACAAGGTAATGCTGGATTTGAAGTTTTATGACATTCCACAGACCGTCAAACTGGCCGTCGGACAGCTCAGGGGCAAAGGAGTCACATTTGCGACTGTGCATGGAAACGAGCCAATCGTAGAGGCGGCCGTCCAGGCAGGAATTGAGGTGAAGGTGCTCGCAGTAACGGTGCTCACAAGTTTCGGCCAGGAAGATATGGAAAAATTTTTCGGCCTCAGATGCAAAGTGGAGGACATGGTTGTCGAGCGGGCGCGGCGGGCGATTGAGTCCGGAGCTGCGGGAATCGTGGCCTCGGGTGTTGAAACCCCTCGGCTCAGAAGGGAATTAGGGGGCGATTACCTGATAGTAACCCCGGGGATTCGTCCCGCCGGGACCGATGCGGGGCGCGACGATCAGAAGCGCATCGTAACGGCCGGCCAGGCAATCAGTGGCGGCGCGGATCATGTCGTTGTCGGTCGTCCCATCCGCGATGCAGCCGACCCCATCTCGTTAATCGAAACCATGCAGGAGGAGATCGCCACATCTCTTCAACGATAGCGGCTTCCGCGAAGTCTCTCGGGATGAAATGGACAGCCGTTAGGGAAGATGGATTTAGTGAGGGTTAACAGGATTAATCCTGTCTGTCCTGTCAATCCTGACAAAAATCGCTCTACCAGTTTATCCCCTCGCCAAGCAGAAAGTTCTTTGCCTCTTCGGAGCCAAGTCTTGCCGCAGTTTTCAGGTCCTCAATCGCCTGCCCCCGGTTGCCAAGTTCGCCAAATGCAACAGCCCGGTTGAAATACGTCCTCCCGTCTTCAGGGTTGATCCCGATGACCCTGTCAAAATCCTCAATCGCTCGCCGCTGATTGCCGAGCTTGCCATAGGCAACGCCCCGATTGAAATACGCCTCGACATATTCAGGATCGATCTCGATGACCCTGTCAAAATCGTCAATAGCCTGCCTGAGTTTGCCAAGTTTATCGTAAGCAATGCCACGGTTAAAATGTGCTTCCACATGTCCGGGATCGATCCCGACGGCCCTGTCGAAATCTTCAATAGCCTGTCTGTGGTCGCCGAGTTTGCCGTGAGCGATACCCAGGTTATTATAGATCTCGACATTTTTAGGGTTTATCTCAATGGCCAAATCATAATCTGAAATCGCATGCCGCAGATTGCCGAGTTGGCGATAAGCAACACCTCGGTTATTAAGTATAGTGTCGTTATTACCGGTAACTTTGAGGGAATGATCATAGAGCGAAATGCTATTGTTCCAGTACCCGACCTGTGTCCATGTTACAGTCAAAAGGTATGCCAGGACCAATGCAGACGCAACAAAAAGCGCCTCTTTCCGGTAACGCCATTCTTTCAAAAGTTCCGGAATACCCCATGCCGCCACGATGAACAACCCGATAAGGGGGACGTAAGCATAGCGATCCGCCATGGCTTGAGCGCCGACCTGCACGATCCCTATGACGGGGACAAGTGTGCCTGTAAACCACAGCCATCCCACGGTCAGGTACGGAAGCCGTTCTGCCTCCCAAATTGTAATAAAGGTTACAGCGATAAGGAGCAGAGCTGCGCCAAAGACCTGCCAGAGCGGCAACGATCCGGGATGAGGATAAAAAACAGCAAGATTATTGGGCCAGATGGTCTTGCCTATGTAAATGATGTAGGAAATAAAGGCGTTCGCGATACGAACACCCGGTCGAATTCCCTCAATCGATACAACCGATCCTCCCTCTTTCTGAGCGACGTACGTTACGATACATGAAAGCGCTGCAAGTGCAAAAAGCGGAATTTTTTCCAGGAGCAGAGGGCGCAGGGCGAAGGACTGAACCCTCACTGCGCTGCGGGTTCGCGGTGAGCGTTCTGACCGCGCGTAAAATGCTTCAAGTTCGCGGCCGATTTTTTGTGAGGCCGCAGGACTGAGGGCTGAGGACTGAGCAATGACTTGATCTGTGGGTTTCTTAGGCAATTTCCTTTTATTAGCGGAGAGAGGTCCCTGCCCCAATTTGGGATCTTGCTTTTCGCTCCTCGCTCCTTGCTCCCTGCTTCCCGCTGCCTGCAGTCGCTGCAGAGGCCAGTAGTCAAGGAGCAGCAGGACAAAAGGAAGGGTTACCAGCATCGGTTTCGCCATCAAACCTAAGGCAAAAAATATGAGAACGGCCAGGTAACGGAGGACGGAGGACGGAAGACGGAGGACGGAGGGCGGAAGAGGGGGGACAGGGGACGGAGAAAAGACGGCCTTCCGTCTATCGTCCTCCGCTCCGTGCTCGACATAGCTGATATATGCAGCCATGGTGAGCATCCAGAAGAAAGTCGAAAGCACATCCTTTCGTTCGGCCATCCAGGCGACGGATTCGACGTGGAGAGGGTGGATGGCGAACAAAGCCGCTACGAAAGCGCTCTTCCAGGGCGCTTTGGTCATCCGGTTAAAAACGAAAAAGAGCAACAGTGTATTTGCAATGTGAAACAGGAGATTAGTCTGATGATGCCATCGAGGGTTTAACCCAAAGAGTTGAACATCGAGCATATGGGACATCCACGTCAAAGGATGCCAGTTTGAGGCATAGCTGGTTGCCAATGCCCACCGAATTGCAGGAATCGTGATGCCATGAATGATATGGATGTTCTCAGTTACGTAGATAGGATCGTCATAACTAATGAAATCGCACTGATGGACCTGCCAGAATGCTGTAAGTGTGATAGCCGTCAGAAAAAGGAAAATCAGCAGAACCTGTTTATTTTTTATCATGGAAGACATAGTGACCCAAGACAGGAGGCTGCTACCAGCTTATCCCTATACTTCTCAAAGAGTTCTTTGCATCCTCGTTGTCAAGTCTGGCCGCTTTTTGCAGGTCCTCAATCGCCTGGCTCCGGTTGCCAAACCTGGCATAGGAAACGCCCCGGTTGTTATAGGCATCAGCGTAGTCAGGATTGATTTCGATGGCCTTGTCATAATCTGAAATCGCCTGTCTGTGGTCGCCAAGCTCGGCATAGGCAACACCTCGGTTATAATATGCGTCCGCATAGTCGGGATCGATCTCGACGGCCCTGTCATAATCCGAAATCGCCTTCCTGTTATTACCAAGCATGTCATAGACGACACCCCTGTTATTGTAGGGCTCAGCATATTCAGGATTGATTTCGATGGCCCTGTCAAAGTCGGAAAGCGCCTGCCGCTGGTCGCCGAGTTTGCCATAAGCCATGCCCCGGCCATTATAGGCCCACGCTAGTTCATGATTGATCTCTGTGGCCCTGTCAAAGTCTGAAACCGCCTGCCTGTATTCGCCGAGTTTGAAATAGGAGGTCCCCCTGTTACCATAAGCAGCAGCGTATTCAGGATAGATTTCGATGGCCCTGTTGTAATCTGAAATCGCCTGCCGGTGGTTGCCCAGTTTGGCGTAGGCCATGCCCCGGTTATAATAGCTATCTGTACTTTGAGGATAGATTTCGATGGCCCTTTCATAATCTGAAATCGCCTGCCGGTGGTTGCCAAGGTCATAATAGGCAACTCCACGATTGCAGTAGATAACGTCACTAGGGCTTGCAACTTTAAGGCTATGATCGTACAGCGTGATGTTATTGCGCCAGTACCCTACCTGTGTGCGTGTAACGATGAAAAGAGATAGAAGGAGTAATGACGACAACGCGAAAAGCGTCTCCTTGCGGTAGCGCCATTTTTTCAAGAGTTCCGGAATGCCCCACGCCGCCATGATGAACAAGCCGATCAGGGGGGCATAAGTGTAGCGGTCAGCCATGCCTTGAGTGCCGACCTGCACGATCCCTATGACGTGCACAAGTGTACCTGTAAACCACAGCCATCCCACGGTCAGGTACGGAAATCTGTTTGCCGTCCAGATAACCGTTAAGGTTACAGCACCAAGGAGCAGAACCGCCCCCAGTACCTGCCAGAGGGGCCACAACCCGGGGTGAGGATAATAAACGGCAAGATTGGTTGGCCAGACGGTCTTTCCCATGTAGATGATATAGGAAACAATGGCATTCGCAATACGAACACCCAGTGGAAATCCCTGAATGGATTTGACAGCTCCTCCTTTTTGCTGAACGATGAATGTCACGATACATGAGAGCGCTGCAAGCGTAAAAAGCGGGATTTTTTCCCGGAGCAGAGGGCGGAGGGCGGAGGACGGAGGACTCCCTCCAAGGCCGGGACAAGTTCGGACTGAGGACTGAGTACTGACTTGATCTGTGGGTTTCTTAGGCAATTTCCTTTTGTTAGCGGAGTGAGGTCCCTGCCCCAATTTGGGATTCTGCTTTTCGCTCCTCGCTCCTTGCTCCCTGCTTCCCGCTACCTGCACTCGCCGCAGGGGCCAGTAGTCCAAGAGCAGCAGGACAAAAGGAAGAGTTACCAGCATTGGTTTTGCCATAAGACCTAAAGCAAAAAATATGAGAACAGCCGAGTAACGGAGGACAGAGGCTGGAGGACGGAGGACGAAGGACGGTGAAAGGATGGCCTCCCGCCTTCCGTCCTCCGTTCTGTGCTCGACATAGCTGATGTATGCAGCCATGGTGAGCATCCAGAAGAAAGTTGAAAGAACATCCTTTCGCTCGGAAACCCAGGCGACGGATTCGACGTGGAGAGGGTGAAGTGCGAACAAAGCCGCCACGAAAGCGCTCTTCCAGGTCTCTTTGGTCATCCGGTTAAAAACGAAAAAGAGCAACAGTGTATTTGCAATGTGGAACAGGAGGTTGGTCAGATGATGCCAGCGCGGTTTCAATCCAAAGAGTTGAACATCGAGCATGTGAGACATCCATGTCACGGGATGCCAGTTTGCAGAATGACCGGTTGTGAATGCCCACTGAATCGATCCAATCGTAATGCCGCTTTTGACATGAGTGTTGCCGGTTACGTATAACCGATCGTCATAATTAATGAAATCGCACTGACTGAGATGCCAGAATGCTGTCATGGCAGCAGCCGTCAGAAAAAGGTAAATAAGTGGAATTTGCTTCTTGGTTAACATAGAACAAATCCGGTCATATCACCTGGCGCTCTTCCGCTTGAAGACTATCAACTGGCTCGATCCGCGTCCGGGGGTGAAGTACTCGGCTTCTTTATCCATCAACCACATGGTGCGGTCGGAATAGATATCGGCGACCATAACCGGCTGGTAGTAATTGTTAATGTAGCCTTTCATCCAGATAAATACCCTTTTCTCGGATTCACGCTGCTGAAGCCATGAAGTCGAGGCCGTTGCTAGCACGAGAAATGGCGGCTCGTTTTTCTCCACCTGTGCGATCATCGCTTCCTGCATGCTCAGTGCGAAGGGCTGGGGTTCCATCAGCCCGTACATATAGATATGCTCCGTGGCAGACCTGCGATGGGCATAGAAGCATATCTGCGGTTCAGATCCCAGGACAGCAATACGATCTTCGGGCTCGGTGTTCTTCCTTATATACTCTGCAACCTTTACGGATTCGGGAAATGGGTTGTCGCCGTAAACCGAACGGCTGAACTGGTCCGGGGTCGAAGCCGCAAGCAAACGCCCCATGGAAAAGACGCCGTTCAGCGAAAACGCTACGACCGTTACGAGTATTGCAAACTGGATGGCCTTAGACTTAGCCGTATATTTGGCGGCAGCCTTCTCGATCGCCCACACCGCAGCACCGGCGTTAAGCGCCGCTGCCGGAAGGAACTGCACGAAATAGTGCTGGCGAAAGAAAAGACCTGGACACACTGCCAGGAATGAAAAGAGGGAAAACAGCAAGAGAAACGGTGCGACCTTTCGTCCGGACTCGGTGAACCAAATAGCGATCATGCCCGCAAAGGTCATCGACCATATCAGCGGGTTATTCCTGATGATGGGGATAATTCCGAACTGAAAGAGTTCGATCCCCGTTTTCAAGTCCATCTCTGTTGCGTAGACGCGCGCATAGTCAACCGTCCAGAACCAGAACCTGTCGAGCACGCCCTGGTGAGCCAGCAGAGCCACAACGGCCGCGTAGGGCAGAACGACGCCACCGGCCAGGGAGGCGGATTCCAGCAACAAACGTTTCCACGAAACGGGGCGGCTGCGGAACGCCCCGTGCACGACCCAGAGGAAACCAAACAGCGCGAAAAAGGCCCCGGACTGTTTCATGAGGAGCGCCAGTCCAAGGCAAAGACCAGAACCCCACAAAAGCGGCATTTTTCTCTTAGACCTCGAGCTTTGCTGGAGCAGCCAAATCCCGGCAAGAGCGAACATCACCACAAAGTGAGTTGCATGCGCAAAAAGGCCAAGTACGGAAGTGTCCGTGGACATGATGATGAAGGCTGCCGCGGCCAGAGCCGCACCGGCGGGGCCCAGCAACGGCAGCGCAAGCAGATACAGGATAACGGTCGAGAGCAGATTGACCACCAAAAGGCCCAAGTGGACACCGGTGACCGTTTGCCCAAATACGGCCAGAATTGCTGAATAGGCGTAATATATGCCGGGAAACTTCATATTTGCCGCCTCAAGGTAAGGCGGCGCACCGTCCAGGATAAGCTGGCCCATAAGGGCGTATTCGCCTTCATCCCGCTCCAGCGGTACCGGCGCTGCCTGAAGTCGAACGATCATGACTGCAACGACGGCTGCCGCCAGGACAGTCAGAGTTAGAAATTGAAGCCAGTCTCGTGAAACACGACGCCTTTCCAGTGGAATCCCCTATTCAGAACGGTCATCCGGCGGCCGATGGGAGTCGCTCAAAGACGGCGCAAGTCTGCTTTCATATTTCCTCTGCCCCAGTTTTGCAGCGAGCGCCAATGCTATCAGGAATCCAAGGGTAAGGGCCATCCTGGTGGAAAACAGCCGGCCCAGGCCTCCCAAAATCCAAATCTCCCTTATCTCACCGATGAATAATGCAATCACGAAAATGGTTACGGCCTCACCAAGGGCCGTGGCGAAAAAATAATCCCAAAAGCGGACCTTTGTTAGTCCGGCAGCGTAGTTCATGGGCGCGAAGGGCACAAACATGAGCCGGAGAAAAAGGATGGTTTTGAAGCCATTGCGTTCGATCAGGTTGTCGTACTTCTTCAGCCTCTCTCCAATAATGGAATAGACGAACTCCCTTCCCAGCCTGCGGGCGGTAAGATAGGAGACCGCCGCCCCCGCCATGGAGCCCGGCCACACGCAGGCAAAGGCCAGGTAAGGCCCGAACACTGCCGCACCGATCCCGACAAAAACCGATCCCGGGATAAAAACACACGTACCAACCGCGCAGAAGATCGCAAGAAGGGCTGGACCCATTAGACCGGCTTCACCGATGATCTTTTGGAACCGATCGAGTCCGAGGTGTGCGTTTATGGGTGAAATCTCTACGAGACCAACCGAAATCCCTGCCAGAGCCAGCAGAATAAGCGCTATGATAAGTGTCCCCCGACGGCCGATCTTCATTCTTTTGCCTGGTTCTGCCATTGAATCGCTATTTCCATCAAACTGCGGCCACCGCTCAAGGGTGGAGCATACGACTCTCTTTTCGCCTATCGGTGATCGTTGTGAAAAAGACTCGAGTTAATGAGTTGCATTTTTGCCAGGCGATACTCGCATGCCGTTTTTAGGCAACCGACTCCATATGTAACACTTCGCCTGAAGTTTATTGAGGATGCCTCTTCGAAATACCTGGTCGGGCAGCTCACTTCGGCAACCGTATACCCAAGCCAGAGGACCTGGGCGATCATCTGATTGTCGAAAACAAAATCATCCGAGTTCCCATGGAAGGGGACTTTTTCGAGCAACTCGCGTGAAAAGCCCCGGTAGCCCGTATGATACTCTGAAAGCTTTGCGCCCATAAGAAGGTTCTCGGCAAGGGTGAGGGTCCTGTTGGCGACATAGCGCCATCGGGGCATGCCTCCCTTCAGTGCATAGCCTCCGAGAATTCTCGATCCAAGGACGCAATGGTAGAGGCCGTTTCCGATCATCGAAACGAAAGCGGGAATGAGTTTGGGGGTGTACTGGTAGTCGGGATGGACCATGATGACGATGTCTCCTCCCTCCTCCAGCGCGTGCCGGTAACAGGTCTTCTGGTTGCCGCCATAGCCCCTGTTACTCTCGTGCGCATACACCCTGGTCTTCGAAAGGCCTTTTGCGATCTCGATCGTCCTGTCATGACTGACATCATCCACGATGATAATCAAATCGACGCAGTCCTGGGCCAACACTTCAGAATGGGTCTGGCGCAATGTCTTTTCTGCATTGTAGGCCGGCATTACGACGACGACTTTTTTGTCTCTGAACATGAGTTTCCCTTCGGTTACGTCCTTTTGCATATCATAAATATGCGGTCAAGCGGTTGGTTTTTCACTGCGACACTCGTTTTATCCACCGAACTTCCCGGAAGGGTCGAAAGCGGAAAGCCCGGCATGAATAAGCCGTGCGGGCGTTTCCTCCAATCTTTCCATCCTCCGGACCGTGACTGGCCGGTCTGTTCTCATAACACACCCGAAGGTAATTTTGCAGCGCTAAAACATGACCCAACGAAAGCGCTCCCGGCAATCTGGCGAGCCATGCCATCGCGAGGGAAAAAACCGGCACAATTCCTTTCCCGGACCTTTCAGCCGTTAAAACCTCTCAAGTCTTTTGTTGAAGGTTCCGATTCTGTTTATGAGCACCCGAGTCATGTTTGTCTTTTCTTCCATCAGCTACAGGGGACTTCAGGTGGAGAACCAAAGAGTTCTGAAATTCATGGGAACAGAGCAGTCCATTATCCAGGCAGGCAGTTCCGAACCGGTCTCCGGCAGGAAGGACCAGTCCGGAGTGATATACGAGATGCTGATCCAAAAAGGATATCTCGACGAACAAAAACTGAACTATGCCAAAAGAGTTCATTCGAAGCTATCGGGTGACATGACACTCACACAGGTCTTGCAGGAGCTTAAATACATTACCGCCGACCAGCTCCAGGATGCGCTGTCCGAAGGCAAGATCAATGTCAAAATCGGCGCGCTCCTGGTTGAACTCGGACTGATCACTAACCGGGACCTCGATATGGCGATCGGTCTGCAAAAAGAATCTGCCGTAAAAAAGACAATCGGTGAAGTGCTGGTCGAAGGCGGCCTCATTGAAGAGCGGAGCCTGCTGGAGGTGCTTTCTTATCAGTTGGGGCTACCGTATTATGAGCTTGAAATCTCCCGCATGGACGCACACCTCCTGAGAAAGGTTCCGCCCAACTGGTATTCTCTTCATCAATTCCTGCCGGTTAGCCGTGCAGATGGGAAAGTAACGGTCGCATTTGTCGATCCCTTGAACCGGGAAAGCCTCGATACGGCTGAAAAAGTTTTTGGCAAAGTTAGACAGGTCCTCTGCTCGAAATCCGATCTACGCAAAATTGTAGGCTCTATCGAGCGCGAATCAGCCTTGGCCAAGATTGACCAGCCCGACGAGAAATCGGTAGTCGGAGTGGTGAATGGTATTTTTCAGGAGGCGATCAAAAGCAATGCCAGCGACATCCACATAGAGCCTATGAAAGACAGAATCCGCGTCCGATTTCGCCTCGACGGAGTCATGGTCCACCATAGGGACCTCCCCCTGCAAATGGGGCCTCCGATAACAAGCAGGCTCAAGATCATGTCAAAGGCCGACATAGCTGAAAGGAGACGGCACCAGGGCGGCAGGATAGAATTCGAGGACGCACGGACCGGGACTTCCCTGGACATCAGGGTCTCTTTCTTCGTTACAGTGTGGGGCGAGAAAGTTGTCGTGAGGTTGCTGGGGAGACGAGGGCTGCTCCTGAACCTGAATG
This sequence comes from Syntrophobacteraceae bacterium, assembly GCA_052143075.1. Classification (GTDB taxonomy): domain Bacteria; phylum Desulfobacterota; class Syntrophobacteria; order Syntrophobacterales; family Syntrophobacteraceae; genus SbD1. The sequence continues at coordinate 19,359 of JBKQTS010000106.1, forward strand.
AAACCGGGATGTATCCGAAGATGCTCGAGAGGTTCAAATTCGATGCGCTCGATATTCCCAGCGGCGTTATCCTTATAACGGGGCCGACGGGGTCCGGGAAAACGACCACTCTCTACAGTTCGATTAATTATCTCGAAAATGTGAATACCAGTATCATAACGGTTGAAGACCCTGTTGAGCTCGTGATCGAGGGGATAGCTCAATGCTCGATAGACCCCAAAATAAACCTGACTTTTGAGGAAAGCCTCAAGCACGTGGTCAGGCAGGACCCGGACATCATAGTAGTCGGAGAGATACGCGACCGTTTTTCGGCGGAGACGTGCATTCAGGCTTCTTTAACCGGACATAAGGTGCTAAGCACGTTCCATACGGAAGACAGTATCGGAGGTCTCATCCGTCTGTCGAATATGAACATCGAAGCGTTCCTGATCTCTTCAACGGTGATCTGCGTGGTCGCTCAAAGGCTTCTGAGAAAAATATGCCCCAACTGCGCAGAGAATTATACGCCTCAACCTGTTGATTTGCGCCGGCTCGGCTACACTGCGAACGATGCAAAAGGAGCAAGTTTCAAAGCGGGGCGGGGGTGTTCCGAATGCCGTTCCACAGGCTACAAGGGACGGGTGGGCGTATATGAACTGCTCGTTTTAAACGAACCTGTCAAGGACGCCGTTCTGAATAAAAAGACTTCCTACGATATAAGAAGAATCAGCACGGCAACATCGGGTCTCATAACCCTCGCGGAAGATGGAATAATGAAAGCCGCAAGCGGAGTGACCACCATTCAGGAGATATTCAGGTCTCTTCCGCGTGTAGGCAAACCAAGGCCGGTCTTTGAACTTAGACGCCTTCTAGGCACAGAGTAATGAAAATGCAAAAGAAGAGTATCTCATTATTGGAAATGGTGGAAGAATACGCGGCCTCAGAGACGCTGAACCTCCCGATATTCCCCAAGGTGGTTCAGGAGTTGTACGCGAAAATGGCCGATGAAAACAGTTCGATCAATGACATTGCGGCAATTATCGCCAAGGACCAGGCCCTGGCCGGCCAGATGCTGAAGCTTGCCAATTCAGCATTTTTTGCGGGATTGAACCGGGTGCGCACTATAAGAGAGTCAATCATGCGCCTTGGCGTCAACCAGGTTTACAACTGCCTCGTTACAGGCAGCCAAAAGGGATACTACCTCTCGCATGATCCTCTTATAGACCAGTACCTCCAGGTTCTCTGGAAACACGCGCTGGCAACCGCCAAGGGTTCGCAATGGCTGCTGCGCAAAACCGGATACCCGGAACTGGCAGATGAAGGTTTTCTCTCGGGTCTTTTCCACGATATCGGGAAGCTGCTCCTCCTCAGGGTTCTCGAAACGATACGGGCCGAGAATCAAGATGTAGAAATCTCTGAGCCCTTCATCCTGGAGATACTTGATTCGATGCACGTCGACCAGGGATACACCCTTATGAACGAATGGAGTATCCCGCAGGTTTACTGCGAAGTGGCAAAGCATCATCACGACGAGGAGTTGGACAACGCAGACTCGCTGCTGATGGCGGTGCGCATAGTCGACCATGTGTGCGCGAAAACGGGCCTGAGCCTCAAGCCCGACCCTGCACTTGATACGGCGACTCTGCCGGAAGTCCACGCAATGTCTATTAAGGACATTGTCCTGGCGGAACTCGAGATAGTAATAGAAGACGCACTCGAGGCGGAATTGTAATTCTTTTCAATATCGACAGCGCCGCCGGTTTCTCACTCAAACCCATAGTTGCTTCGTTTTTTCAGGCGGCGGCCCGGGTCTTCACCAAGGTTTTTTTCTTTTTCGGCGCAGCTTTTGATTCATGAGCGGTTTTACCGGTCATCGGTTCTTGCTCCGGCCGGAGCCCCGATACAGGTTCGGCTTCGGCCACGGTTTGCCTTCCAGCGTTTTCAGCTTCAGCAGCCATATTTGATTCGCTCTCCGCTGCATTATCTCTTTGTTTTAGCCACTGGGCGATCTTGGGGGCAAATTGTTTCTGAGACTTGGAGCTTACGTAGATTCCGATATGCCCGGTTTCGATGCAAAGGTCCTCAACGTCCCGGCTTCCCACCTTGCTTGTAAGCAAATCGCAGGCGCCCGGCGGTACGAGATGGTCAAATTTGCTGTAGATATTGAGCAAAGGCATGGTGATATTTTTCAGATCGACCCGGTTCCCCCCGACTTCCATCCTGCTCTGAATCAGCAGATTCTTCTGATAACAATCCTCGATAAATTGCCGGATGGTTTCGCCTGGAACGTCCGGACTGTCGAAGATCCACTTTTCCATACGCACGAAGTTTTCGATGAACTCCTTATCGTCCATATTTTCAAAAAAACTGATGTACTTGTCGATCACCAGCCGGGCGGGATTGAGGAGCAGAAAGCACAGATTGAGCAGGTCCCCCGGCATGTTGCCATATGCCTCGATTATTCTCCCCAGGTCGATTCCCTTGGTCCAGATATGCAAAAGTCCCTGGTCGGTGTCGAAATTGCTGGGCGCCACGGTGGTAACGAGGTTCTTTATCTTTTCCGGATGCAGGGCCGAATACATGATCGAAAATGTTCCGCCCATGCATATTCCCATCAGGTTGATGTTTGGGATCCCGTGCCGGTCGCGAATGAAATCAACCACATTGTCCATGTATCCGTTCACATGGTCGTCGATGGTCAGGTAGCGGTCTTTTCGGGTAGGATAACCCCAATCGATCATGTAAAGATCGACTCCCATATTCATGAAGTGTTGCACCACGCTTCTTCCGGGTTGCAGATCGAGCATCGTCTCGCGATTGATCAAGGCATAGACGATCAGCAGCGGGGTCCGGACCTGTTTTTCCGAAGTCAGACGGTAATGCTTGAGCTTGATGCGGTCTTCCTCATAGACAACGTCATAGGGCGTTCTGGCAATTTCCGTATCTAGCGGGCCAAGCAGCACATCTTTGGATTTGAGAAGGCGTTCGCGGGCGTTCTCGACGCCCTTAAGCCAATTAGTCATGATATCGTTGAAAGGCATTTTCCAAGCGTTCATTGGATTTCCTTTTTTGCAAGTGCGGATTCCAGTTTGCTGATTTTTTTCGCGGACTCTTTAGTCTGCTTCTTAAGAGTGTAGAGCTCTTTATAGATCTCATCCATCTCCCTGTTTGTGGGAATCGGAAGGAACTCAAGGAACTCTATCAGCACATCATTTCCCGTTACCCTGAAAGCGGCCGTCTCATTGAGCAGCCGGGAAAGGGCCAAGCGGTATTCCTGCGACCTGAAAAGCGACATATAATGATTCTCGAGGACTTTGATCCACGTTCCGTAGTGGACTTTAAAATCCTGCGCCGGCTCACCTTTTTCCGCGAGCCGGTCGAGTTTCTCCTTCATATCGGCAAACGACTTTTCCATGGGAACATAGAGCAGCATTTGAAATTCCGAAACGGCCGCCTGATATGCATTGAACTTGTCAGCAAGCCGATTGATCTTCTCCTGATGAACTCGAGTGAGTCCAACCTGGGGGATTTTCAGCATGGGTTGAAAAGCCTTTTCATAAACGGCCGTCCATGCTTTGACAGCTTCGTGCCCGAACTTTTCAACACCGTGGTCCGTGGGTTCACTTTTGTTCCACAGCCACTTGAATAATTCCTGGCTAAGCCCACCGGGACCCATCACCTGCATTAACGCCTGGATCATGTCAAAAGGGGGCTGCAGGGATTCTTTTGCTTCGGAGCATTGCGCGCCGGTCCACGGCGGGAGAAAAGCCCGCCACATCGATAACGATGCCTGCATGCATTCTTCGGTTTGAGAACAACCAGCCAGAGAAGTGGACAATTCCTGCCAGCTTTGAGCGGCCGAGAACCACAGGCAGGCTGCTGATTCCATCCATTCGGACAAGGGGAAGCCATCACTTCCCTGACTTTGATTCATGAGCAAACCTCGATACCGGATGTATTGAAATAAGGGGCGAAAAAAAAAGGCGCACTTCAGGATCAAAGGCGTAATCCTGCTTTACATTATAATGTAAGGCCTTCAGCCAGTACTAAAAGAGGGGGATTGACCGTATTTGCAGTGGAAAAAGACAGTAGTTCAAATGAGGACAATATCTGAGACGGCCGGACCGCCTTATTGCGATAGGGTGTTGTTGGGCTGGGCAGGACGGGAAGGTTTTCCGTTGTCTTTATACAATTGCATATGCTGCAGCATGTTCCAGGCTTTATCTTCCTTTTCCTTTTCCTCCCTTGCCTGTTCTTCCATTGCCCGTTCCATGTCGGGATCGGTACCGTATGTAATACTGTCTTTTGTGTCGGTTCGATCTGCAAGGAGTAGGCGGTGAGCCGGACTGATCCGATTTTGCAGCCTTTGAATTTTCAACGGTCCGGGCCCCTCGGAATTGGCAGCTAAGCGTGCGGGCCAGCCTACAAGTAGGAGTCCCGAAATGAAGACCATAAATACAAATGCGGTCCCTTTCATCTTCGCTTTCAGTCGGGTGTGAAACATGTGCCCCGGGGTCTTACAAATAGTCGCCCCGCCTCCATTTGGTCGATTCCATATATGCGGTAACCTTCAATTCTTCGGCTATGTCCCTTAGCTTATGATCTGCGGGAAGGCCGCTCATTTTGCCATCCAAATCGGCAGTCTGCGCGTTGATTTGTTCAATCAGGGCATTGATTTCCTTTGGAGAACCGGTTTGCTGGAGCGCATTTTTTAAAGACTCGAACTGCGTGAGGACGTCATTGACAGCAGAAATCGTCTGGGACAATTGGGGAGCCTGTGCTGAATTCCCGCTCAGGGCCTGGATTCCAAGATTGGGTATGCTTATTGGTGCGCAAAGGGCGCCACTCGGAGCAGTCTCTTCCCCCGGTCCCGTTATCTCACTCTGGAGGAGCAGGGCGAAGGCACTATCACCAGTGCCGCTCTGGGGCCCTTTTGACTGTTCGCTCTCCTGCACAGCTTGCTGGCTCTGGATTTCATCTATTCTCATAGGGCTTCATTCTACCTCCCTTCAGCAAAAACAATGGAACTTAGAGTCGAAACAACCTTAAGCAAAAACTTTGCCAAAAGACGGAGGACGGAGGACGGAAGACAGAGTACAGAGGACGGAGAACGGATTTCCGTCTTCTGTCTTCCGTGTTCCATCTTCCGTCTTCCGTCAGATCAGGGAAAGAATTTCCGGCGGGTGGAATTTTATGCCGGTTTCTTTTGCACTGGCATGCGTATCAGCGCTGAAGTTTGTTCGCCGGTTCTCTCAAGGCTGACGCTAATTCCGTGAGGCAGAAGGAGCTGCCTTGCAGCGTAGAGTCCAAATCCGAGATGTTGGTCTGTGGACACGGCTTGACTGTCACGATGCTGCCATCTCGATTCGAACAGGTCGAAGAGAATGTCCGGATGCTGCTCTTCCGGCGGCCCGCAACCTGAATCGGTTATTCTTACCACTATTTCCCCGGTCTGCATGCAGGACTCAACGATCAATTCCTTCTTTGGCGACTCCTTGAGGGCTGTTATGGCGTTATGGAAGAGGTGGAAGACGGCTGGAACCAGGTCTCTGCCCGGGACCTTTATGTGTGGAAGGTTTTTCCCCAGGCGCAGTTCCGATTTAACGTGGTGTTTGAAGAAGAGGTCGGATCGGAACACTTTTGCCATTCTTGTCAGAATGGCATTAATGTCCAGTTCGGTCCCGCATCGTTCAATTTCATAAAGCTGCATGAATTCGCGCAAGTCGGCAGCCAGATTGTATATTTGTTCGCGCATCTGGGTCAGTCGTTTGCGCTGTTTGCCCAGAAGCTCGGACCATTTTTCGTTTTCGCCGGAAATGCTCCTGAATAAACTATCCTGAAGCTCCAGACCGGATAAAAGCATCTCTGTGAGCATGGTAAGGTTTTGAAGGGGTCCATTGGCGTTGTGCACAAACCCCTGGACGAACTTGCCCGAGTAATTTGACCGGTCCTTTTCAATCAAAGCGCGGATGTATCGTTCGATAAAGACTTCTTCATTTTTTGACGATTTTCCGGCAGCCATATTTTTCGTTCTTTTCCAATTATCAAATAATTGGCATTGTTTGGAATTATCCCCCGTCGGGCGGGGTCTTTTTCACAACTTCCAGGAATGCGTCCAGGGCTAACGGATCGAACTGCTTGCCGCGGTTTTTAAACAACTCTGCAAGGGCCTGGTCGAGCGACATGGCATTGCGGTAGGCCCGTTTTGACGTCATTGCGTCGAAAGCGTCGGCGACACTCAATATTCTTGCAAGCAGAGGGATCTGTTCACCCGATAGGCCGTCGGGGTAGCCGGCCCCGTCCCACCTCTCGTGATGATGTCTTATTATCGACCTTTCCTCAGGGCTCAGGCCCAACTCGGACACGATCGAGTCCCCAATCGAAGGGTGTTTTTTCACAATTTCGTACTCGTCCATGGACAGGGGGCCCGGTTTATTCAAAATACTGTCGCGAACTCCTATTTTGCCGATATCATGAAGATAGCCCGCTGTCCGCACGGACTCGAGTTGAGCCCCCGAGCAGTCAAGGATTCCGGCTGTCTCGGACGCATAGCGGGTCACTCTTTCAGAATGTTTTCCGGTATAGAGGTCTCTGGCTTCCAGCGCATTCACGAGCGATTTCAATATTCCATAAAAGTTGCTGATAAGGCTTTCGTAAAGCGCCATATTCTCGACGGCCAGAGATGCCTTTGTGATCAGGAAGTCAAGAAGCCGCGTTTCTTCTGACGGCCGTGAGCGTTTGCCGTCTGTGTGGAAAGCCAACAGGAGGCCGAATGGTTCCCCCCGGATGCGCATCGGCCAGCAGGAAAGAATCCTGTCTGTTTGAGGCGCGTTTTCAAAACAGCGTTGGATTTCGTCGGGATCAATGATGGCATGACTTGCGCCATTTCCAAGCAATTTCCGCTTCCGCTCCTTTGAGAGCTTTATTTTTTGAGGCCAGCAATCTTCGGCTTTCCACCCGCAGTTGGCCATGCCCACAATGGTGCTTCTGTCCCGGGGCACCAGGAAAAAGCTCACCTTTTCGACCGATTCGAGTGATGAGGCCAAGTGGACGATTCGAGGATAAAGATCGTCGCTTGAATGGATTTCGTCTATTTCCTTGGAAATATGAAACAGCCTGGTCTGCTCGTTGACTCTGCTCTCAAGTTTGCGGTTTACCTCCTCGAGTTCTCTGCGCGCCTGGATTTCGAGCTGAAGGCTGAGATTTTGCAGCAGCAGTTGCCTTTCCTTTATGATGCGCTGCAGTGTGAGAGCCACATCCTGGAGGGTGAACGGTTTGGTGAGGAAATCAGAAGCCCCTTTGCGCATAGCCTCGATCGTGTAGTCCATGGTTGGAAAGCCGCTCATCATGACTACCGGAAGGCCACGATCGTGCTCCTTGATTGCGCTTAGAAGCTGAAGCCCGTCCATGTCCGGCAAGCGCAGGTCCACAAACGCACAATCGAATGCTTCCTCTTTGATCGCCTCAAGGGCTTCCCGTCCAGTCAGGCAAACCTGCACTCGCTCGTGTTGGAGACGCAGCAGGCGTTCCTGAAGAAGCTCACCGAGCATTACATCGTCTTCCACGATCAGAATTTTCATAACCTGCCGGACTCTATTCTATTAACAATGAGTTGCTTCAGTCTGTGGAGTTCCGAATCTGAAATTATGCCGTCGCGCTTGAGACCCTTGAGCGCTTCGAGGGCGGCAATGGCGCGGTTCGGATTTCCCTGCGGTTTTTCCAAAAAGGCGTCGGAGCGAAATGCCGGTAGACTGGCCAGAAGAGGTCCGCTTATCAGATTGCCCGAACTGTCGTAAACCTTTGATTCCGAATAGTGTTTTCCTTCAAGAGAGCAGATCTTGCTGTGCAGGTTTTCTATTTCCAGAAGCAGGACCGCCCTCTCCTTATAGCTTCTGACCCTGTCGACAGCGTTTCGGATCGTTACAGCCACCTGCTCTACCATGAAAGGCTTCTGTATATAGTCGTAAGCTCCAAGCCGCAGGGCCTGGATAGCCGACTCAAGACTTCCGAATCCGGTTATCAGAATGCTCAGGATGTGGGGATAGAGTGCTCTAACCTGCCTGAGCAGGGTCAAACCATCCATCCTCGGCATGTTGAGGTCCGAGATGAGGATATCAAAATCGCCGGCAGACAACTGCTCGAGAGCAGCCAGGCCGTCGGGAGCAAGCTCAACTGTCGCTCCGGCTTCCTCGACCGTTTCGGCTAGAATCTCGAGAAACATCTCATCGTCATCGGCCACAAGGACCCGTACCGCCGTCTCGGATTTTGGTGTCATATCTTATTCTACCATAAGGTCCTAAGCCTTGCCATCAAATAGAATACCCGTGAGCTTAGCCATCTTGTCGCGAAAGAGGGAAACCTTTTCAGGCGGTATCTTGCGGATCAGCTTGCCGGTTTTGCTGTCCAGGACCTGCACGACGGTCCTGCCGTCCGCGTCTTCGATGAAGCTGAGTTCGATGCCCAAGTTTTCCTTGAGAAAAGATTGTACCTGCTGGACGAATTCCTCGGAAAATCCCGGTGGAGGTTCAGGAGGGTTGGAGCCACTGTTTGCTCTAAAATCCCCAACTTTTGAGCCGGTGCCGCCTTCGGTCCCCGTGACCGGCGGGATTGACTGGACCTCTAGGTGCTGGGGCTCCGGGACAACCCATGGCCCGTTTGCGACCGGCTGAATTTGTCCCGAAGTTGTGCTCATCACCGCCTCCGCTTAACCCGATTGTTTATTGTTGCGCTATTGCCGGAAACCCTGCTGCTTCCTACTTCTCTTTCACTGGCGGCTGAACCAGGTATTCGGCGAACCGTTGAGCGAGACAATCGGCCATCACGCGGCACCTCTGGGCGGGTTCGCCCGTGCGGGTATCCCAGGTAAGATCGACATCTGGACCCGGTTCAGACCGCGCGTTCTGTTTGAGGTCCCATAGGACTTGACCCGTTCGTGCATCCAGTATCCGGGTGCGCACGGAAAGCTCTGTGGGCATGGCTCCAGTTCCGTCCATCATATAGATGAGTGATTGGCGCATCACAAGTGTGCACCCCTCGTTTCTAGCGTACCATAATGCTTCCGAATCGGACTTGACATCGTAGGGCAGGGTCCTGATCTCCCGAAAAGGGCCTCTTTGGACAAGCCTGGTCTGAAAAGCACACGTGAGCGAGGATGAGGCAGCGGCCATCTCAGGCGGTGTGATGAAGGGGAGCAGGCAAACACTATCCATCGAGTGCTGTCCGATTGAGGCATGGGCAATCACTTCCATCTTTGCGTCGACCGGTCGGCTCGAGGTGGCCTTTAGTTGTGTAGTGATGCAACCGCCGGCGCTGCAAATCGCCAGGATAAGGGCAATTACCCCCATCAGTCGTAAAGGAACGGAAGACTCAATCTTTCTTAGTTTGGAAATATATCGCCTAAGGCTTTGAGAATCCATGTAAATACGATCTCCCCGTTTTGGAGTGAAACATTACGGCGATGGAGGCGACACGATTTTCGGATTCGCCGAATTTTTACACAAAACTACCTTCAGCAGGTTCGCCGCCTGTAGATAAATCGGACATGCCGCAAAAAGTCTTTAATGGAAAATGGTAAAAAACCTAGGTCGCCGTCAAAATAGTAGTCTCATATACCTATCACTTGCATCTTCAATTGATAAATTGTATGGTTTTGCCGGCTTTAGGGTTGCTCCAGGAGTTTTTCCGGGCAGAACCGACCCGAAAGTGTGGTTTGGATGCATAGCACACAACTTGATGCCTTATTCTGGTCTATATCCGTGGAGAACCAGGGTGATGCCCTCAATTGGGTGTTATTCCGCCCGGCGTCCAGATCTCTTGTTAATTTAAGGGACACAATACCAAGAGTATAGCAGGTTGCTGAAAAAGTCACTTATATAAGTGCATTTTTGCCGGGTTTAATGTAGTATCAAGCTGCTGAATTTACACACAAACCCGACAAGGAAAGCAATGAGAAGACCCGATCATCAGCAACCAAG
>JBKQTS010000107.1:0-19595 GCA_052143075.1 Syntrophobacteraceae bacterium
CCTCCCACCATCCGCGAAATCTGATTCCGTTTTCAAAGAGCGAAAATGTAGTGCCAAGAAAGTCAAGTACCTATCTATGTTATTGTAATTACAAAATAAGTTTTTTGGCACTGTAGAAGTTGAGTCAAACACATATCCTGGATGCAAATACTTTAGGTTTTTGCTGCTGCAATCCACTCTATGCTTGTTTTCTATTTATCCGGCGGGTATCAGGTAAATGGTGTGATTTATCAACCCGCCGGACCGAATTTCGGAGAATGGCATGCATTCAAAAATTTGCCTATGGGCGATTCTTTTATTCTTGTTGCCGGTCATTTCGTATGCACGGAATCAGAATAATTCTCAAGTCCTGGAGCTATATGTCAAGTCGGGCATGGAAAAGCAGCTTGGACAGCTTCCATCGCTGATCCAGACTCTTTTTGACCAGTCAGCCGCGCAAGATGAGCAGGCTCGAAAGCTGCCCAAGGAAGTCTTAGCGGCTATGCGGGCATCGGTACCGGAGGCATTTGCGCCGGAGAAGATGAAAGAAGCCATGCTTGCGGAGCTCACCAAGAAACTCCCGGCTCAAGACATTAAAAAGGTCCTTCGGTGGCTTGATTCACCTCTTGGCAAGAAATGCACCCAACTGGAGGAAGCAGCATCCACGCCGGAAGCACAAGCCGAGATACAGCAATATACCGCTCGTTTGCAAAACTCACCCCCAACGGCTGAGCGTCTCAAAGTGCTGCGAGAGTTCGATTCCGCACTGAAGGCCACAGAGAGTGCCGTGGATATCGCAATCCATACTCGAGTCGCCGTTGCAATGGCTATAATTGCTGCATTCCCGTTGGAGCAGCAAAGGCCGCTCGACGATCTCTCACGCGAGATGGAAAAAACCAGGCCGGTTCTCGAGGCCACAGTGAGATCGCAAATGCTTATTTCCGATTTGTACACATATAGAAGCCTGACGGAGGCTGATATCCAACTGTACACTAAATTCGCAAAGTCTCCCGCCGGGTCGAAGTACACTTTGGTTACAACCGCCGTATTGAAAGAGGCGGTCCTCGAGGGCGCCGTCAAATGGGGGAAGATTATCGGAGAAATAATAAAGGAAATAAAAAGCAATTCTGAGGCATAGCCATAATTGGGAGCAGGGAGCAGGAAGCAGGGAGCATGGAGAAAGCACTTTTTGCTTCCCGCTGCTCGCTCCTGTCTTCTTGCTACTTTTATAATTCAAGTGGGGGAACAAACAGCCACAAGAGAGGTCCTGAATGAGTAAGAACAGGTTGGAGGCGTTCAGCGACGGCGTGATCGCCATCATTATCACCATCATGGTGTTGGAGTTGAAAGTGCCTCGCGGCGAGAGATTCGTCTGGAAAGGAAAGCTATCGCCCGTGATCTACGTCATGGCCATTCCGACGGCGTTCTGGTCGCAATGGATCTGCCAAGGTCTATACGTGCTTGTTGCGCTCATTTGGCTCGTTCCGGACCGTCGCATCGAGAACGCTCTTGCCGGCAGAGAAAAATAATCCGTGCTGAGATATTCCACTTAATAACAGAGGTTGGGCACTTGATTGGTGTTTCGTTTACAAACAAAGGAGAAGAAGAATGCCGGCATCACCCGAGATCGGCGTCATAAACCTGGCGAGTCCCTACACTGTCGAAGACACGACACAGCGAGTCGTACGCGTGATCGAGCATGCGGGCATGACGATCTTCGCGCGCATCGATCAGCAAGGCGCGGCACAAGCGGCGGGGTTGACAATGAGGCCCATGACGCTCGTATTGTTCGGCAACCCGAAGGGAGGCACACCGTTGATGCAAGCCTATCCGACGTTGGCGATCGATCTCCCGCTCAAGGCGCTGGTGTGGGAAGACGCGGGCGGGCGGGTGTGGGTTAGCACGAACAGCCCGGAGTACCTGCAGCGGCGGCACGGCCTTGCAGAGACGCCATTCGCCGGGGTGCCGGGGCTCCTGGCGAAGGCGCTGGAGTCGAGCAAGGAAGAGGCGTAAGATAGAAGCCGTACTAACCATGCAGCGAAGTGGAGTGCCTCGCTTGTCATGGCGGCCTGGCATCAGACCTACCCAAGAAATACGGAGTCACTATATGGAAATCTCCAAAGAAAAATATGTTGAGGTAATCAAAGAAATACGTGCGATGTTAAAGACGGACGAATGTTCCGAATGTTCATGCCCAAACATACGATGTGAATGGCATGGCGATTGCCATAGTTGCGTAAGAATATACCGGCACTTTGGGAACCATGTTCCAAGGTGTTTACAATCTGTCATAGACAAGAAAGCAGCAAGCATGAAGGAAAGCATAGAAATGCAGATGCGTAAGAAACCCATACCGCCTGATGAATATCGCGACTACCTAATGGAGGTAGCGCCAAAAGAAGGCATAAACCGGCAACCGTGAGACTTTCTCCCCCGGTCCCCACACCACTGAGGCGTGCGCGGTAGTGCAGGGCGATTCACAAGACCTGCCGGTTTTTGCAGGGGGTTTATCGCCGATAATTGCCGAACAATTCTTTGAAGGGGTTCTACTTGCAGAATGCCAAGCCGCCAAGCCGCAGGATTCTGCTATCGGAGGGATCGAGCCTCTCGGCGCGTCAGATAGTCACAACCCTCGGGCGCGGGACGGCCCAATGGGTGCTTAGAGTGCCCATTTCCCCTTCAAATTGACCCTCTAAGGCCCAAAATCGCCACCTCTTTGGATCTTTCTGCCGTCAGATGAAGTGCTTGGTTTGGTCCGACCCCGTGAAGACGGGAAATTGTATGCTGTTGGGGGTTCCGGAATGCATCGGAGATTTTTCGGAATGCAGTTAGGGAGGCATTGCACAGAAGTTGATGGTATTATTTCGTGCAATGACAGTTTTGTCCGGCATTTATTTAAATGGCAACAGGTGAAGGAAAGAAAATGAATATAAAAAAAGGAGCCCGTCTAACGGCAGCTTTCGTACTTGCAAGCAGTCTGTTTATCCATGCGGCCAGAGCCGATATTTGCTGGGAAGCCGAGACGATAATGACCAATGTGCCTCATAACAGTAATGGATCTTCCATTCAGAGGTACTACTTAACGACGTCAGCTTCCCGATTGGAGCTGGATGATAAAAAAGTCTATATCCTGAATCACAATACCAAGAAGCTCTACACTCTGGACCCAAAAAAGAAAAAGGTCAGCGTGTTTGATTTGAATAAACCCCCCAGGTTTCTAGCCGCTCTGCTTGCCGCAGTGCTAAGCCTGCGGGTTGCTCGGACCGGCGAGCTGAAGACAATTTCAGGTTACAGGTGCCACAGATGCAAAGTGCACGTTGCTATTTTAAATGGGGAGTGTTGGTTTTCGGACGAGGTCGAGGGTTCCGGGGAATTTCAGATTTTAGGAAGAAAAATGGGAGAGGCCGTCGAACACACTTCTTTATTCAGCTGGATCGATGTAACGGGAGCTTTCGACCGTGCTGGCGGTTTTCCAGTTTACGCGTTTTATCACGTCCTGGGAGGAACAGTTGCGATGAAGCTGATAAGAGTTGAACAGAAATCCCTTGATCCGGATTTATTTATTGTTCCGAAAGACTACATCCCAGGGAAGGTCAGGTTGGCCTCAAAATGCGCAAATTAGCGAAGGATCTGAGTTTTCATCCCTGCTATCGAGATCGGTCCCCGGAGTTGATTTGTTCACGGCTGAACTCCTTGGCGAGGGATCTGGGTCAAATACATCAGAATCAAGCCCGAGCGATTCTAAAAACTCTTTTGAATACATAGTTTTTCTCCTTATTTGTCATCACTGTCATCACTCGAAAAACCCGAATAAGATGAGTGATGACACCTGGTTGTAGTGTGAAAACGGTGATTTATAGAGCCTGTCATCATTGTCATCATTGTCATCACTAAAACGAAAACAATATATATAACGGAATATTTGCCTTTTTATCGAGCCATATATGCAACAATCTCCATGAACCCAATGATTGATCTGCATATATGATATATTTTTTTAGTGATGACAATGATGACAATGATGACAAACCATTTAAACCATTGTAAAGCTTACATATTTTTGTCATCACTCTTGTCATCACTCCATTTTCCAGTGATGACAAGATCTCAATCCTCCACCGATTCATCAGGAATACCCAGCTCCTCTTCTATTGCGGACCGTTTCAAGCAGTAAAAATAAACCCTCTCCTGGCCTGACTGTGACCGCATCAATTTCTTCCTCCTGTCTTTGTCGTGTTCAAGCCATCCACGATCATGCCATGCCCCGATGATTGCTTTTGCCTCCCATCCGTTTTCGCTCAGGATTTTTTCAAGCTTCTGGGGATAGAAAGCAATGTAGGTCCATTTATCTGGAGTCCATTCTCCTGCCCAGCCATTATTAGGTGGGCGATTTGAGTCACCTCTTCCCCAAAAGCTCGCTCCATTTGAAATCGACCAACTATAAACATACTGAAGCGCTGCCTTTGGCCTAGTCCAGATCATCCATGCTTCGTTGCCGGACAGCGGCATCCCAGAGAGGTTCAATAATGGTTTTTGCCGGAAATCAGGCTGAGGGAATGTTGCCCGTATGTTCCTATCGTCAAGAGTGTAGGTGTGACCCCTTTCACTACATTGCCGGGATACATTATTGACCGATAAGGCGTGAATAAAAAGATTTCCTTTTGGCCGCTCTCTGTTATTATCGAACCGGGTCGGTTGATCAGCCATTACCCCCTCCAGTTGAAAACCTTCTTCCTCAAACCGGAAATCTCCCGCCGCCCTGCCGGTTTGGTCAAAAGCATCACAGCAAAAGCCTTTCTCGAGGGGAAGATGTAAAATGTCTGACGCATTGAGAAGCCTGGAATCAAGGGTGGAGGTGCTCGAACGGGAGGTCGTGAGATTGCGTGAGGCGATCCTGAGCCTTCCCAGAATGCCGGCCGGGTATGAACCGCCTCCGCAGGTCGAGAACTCTTCCGAGGAAATCCTGGCGCTGGTCGGAAAATTCTCGCTGCTCCCGCGTATAGCTACAGTCTGCTTCCTGCTCGTAATCGCGCTGATCCTGCGAACAATCACCGATAACGATATTGTCAGCGTGCCTGTCGGCTCATTGATGGGAATGAGCTACCCGGCCCTGCTAATCGCGATCGGCTGGTGGAAGTACCGCCTCTCAAGCCCCCTGGCCCCGGTCTTTGCCGTCTGCGGCGGCCTGCTGATGTTCCCGGTAGTGGTGGAACTGCATGCCGGTTTCCATTACCTGCCGAGCGCCACCGCCTATGCGATGCTTTTTGCCACCGGGATAGCACTGGGGACGATCAGTTATCATTTCCAGGTTTCTCCACCGATCCTGGTCGGAAGCCTTGGGATATGTTTTGCAGGCATTGCAATAGATTACCCTAACCCGCATTTCCCATCGCTTGTCTTTCTTCTCCTGCCTGCGAACCTGCTCGGAGTTATCGCAACCCGTTTGCACAGATGTTCGTGGCTGCGGTGGATCGTTTTGGTGGTCACGATGTCGGTTGTACAGATCTGGGGGTTCAAGCTCGCACACCCGGTCCAGGGACTGGGACCGTTCAGCCCGGACTGGTACCTGCCGCTTGTTTTTCTCCTATCGGCTGCGTTCATTGGAATTGCCGGAGCGGCGGTGCTTCGCCGCATACAGGCAAGGGTCGCGCGCTTCGACCTGACCCTTCCGACAATCACGGCAGCATGGGCGTATTCGATGGCTTCCTATGCGACACCTGCCCAGTGGGGAAGCCATTTCACGCTTGGGCTGACCGGTCTGGCCGCGGCGGCGTGCCTGCTGGTATTTGCCGTGTGGCTCGCAGGACGTGAAAAACCCGGCGTGAGCGCATTTTTCGTTGCCGGGACGGTCCTTGTGCTGATCGCTTTGCCGGACGCACTTGGCAATATGCTGTTTGCGCTGCCGCCTGCGGCCTTCTACGCGCTCATTCTGGCCAATTACTCCCGGTCTATCCGGAACGGCGTACTTCGGTTAACATCATATCTTGTGCAGCTCTATGCCTGCGTGACTATGGTAGTGGTTCTGAGCGGTTCCGCAGACGGCGGAGCCCGGGGCGTTATCTTGGCTGTTTTGGCTGCGGGGCTTTCAACGGCGGCTTCGCTTTACCACTTTTACTGGTGTCGCATGAACCCGCCTGCTGAGAGTCTCGAAATCTTCTCCCAGTTCGATCTCCGGGACAAAACCGCCATTGCGGTTTTTGCGGCTGGCTTGATAAATGGTTTCCTGATGCTCAGCTACGCACTTTATTTTTTTCTCCAGGCAGGCGGAGCGGGCAGCCAGGCCGCTTTCCGGGGTGGCCAGTCGATACTTATAAACGTTGCGGCTGCAGCCCTTTTATGGGGGGCATTTCGCAGGCGAAACCGTGAAATCCGCGACGTCGCGGTCATAGTAACCATCATCGGAGGATCTAAAGTCTTCCTGCTCGATCTGCTCAGGTTTCGAGGTCTGCCGCTTGTTGCGGCGGTGTTTTCGTTTGGACTTACCGTGTCGCTGTTCTCGGTCGTTCTTGCGAGGTGGCAGCGCCCGGATGAGACAAGCCCGCCTGTTTCGTCCGGAGCCGGAGCTTTCGAGAGCTATCCCGACATAACCTAACAATCGTGAAAGGGACTCTTTTACTGCTGGTAATGAAAATTTTTTTGAGTCCTTGTACACTCTGCCTGCGCGGTAAAGGGAAAAGGACCGAGCTTTCAATTTGGTGGTTTTTTCGTCCCCGAGACCTAACATGGTCCGGGTTTTTCGGCACGTACCCTGGAGTGTTCCATCTCTTTGAGACAGGACGTACGGTAAAAAGACCTGCTGAGCCGCGAAGGTGATGCAAGGCCTCCAGGAAAGCCCCTCCCGATGTCGCGACTTTTTATCGCCAGAACTCGTCTTTGGGATAAAGGAGCTGAAGGAGATCGCGCGGTTCGCGCTTGTCTTTTCAATGGCGCTCCTTGGACCAAGGTTTGGGGTCGGACCACGCTAAAGCTTTACAGCGCAGGGAAAGAGTGGTCCTGATTGGCTGTCCTGGAGCCTTAAAGTGCTATATTTGACCATAAAATAGCCCACTTAATGCTGACTATGCCGGATGGGCCAACCGGCCCCGGCCAGCCATCCGCTTCCAAGTGCCTTTACTTTGAGCGCCCATTGAAGCCGGTAGAGCCACTTTATTATTGGCCCCTCGCTTGCCCTGCCCCAGCGCCCCGCAATCTGCCATCTATCACTCATCACTCATCACTCATCATTCACTCTTCACCCCTAACCCCTAACACGTCCCTGCTTTTTTCCGCTTCTCGTTGCCGTTTCTATTGCCGCTTCTCGTTGCCGCTTCTCGTTGCCGCTTCTCGTTGCCGTTTTGCAGGGCCAAATGACTTAATGCTATAATTTAGGAATTGAGGAATTGAGGAATTCGGGAATTGATGGAGTTGGTTTTTGGCTGATCATTGCTCACTGTTCACTGATCACTGCGAAGCCGTTGCCGTTTTGCAGAGCAAAATTTTTTATGACATAATATTGCCGAATCAAAATGGATCGTTTCAAGCCAAAATTTCGGGAAATTGATGAATTGAGAGATAGTGGCATCTAGAGATCGAGGGACTCACTGGATTCGGCAGCCGAGGGTTTGGCTTCTTTCTGCTCACTGCTCACTGTGCGGCCTCACAAAAGCGGCCGCGCAAGGGATCGGCCGCGAACTTGAAGCATTTTATGCGCGTTCAGAATGTTAACCGCGAACCCGAAGGTGGTGAGGGTTCGGCCGCGAACTATACGAACCGGACATTGGTCCGTAGTTTAACCGCGAATCCGAACGCAGTGAGGGTTCACTGATCACTGCGAAGCCGTTGCCGCTTTGCAGGGCCAAATGACTTAATGCTATAATTTAGGAATTCGGGAATTGAGGAATTTAGGAATTGAGGGATTCGGGAATTGATTATGTTGGTTTTTGGCTGATCACTGATGACTGATCACTGTTCACTGCCCCACAGGGGCCAAATCTATTTATGGTAGAATGTTAATCGGAACTGAGGAATTGACGAATTTGGGAATTGAGGAACTGAGGAATTGAGGAATTTGGACATTGAGAAATTCAGGAATTGATGAAGTTGGTTTTTGGATGATCGCTAATCACTGTGCGGCCTCACAAAAAATCGGCCGCGAACTATACGAACCGGACATTGGTCCGTAGTTTAACCGCGAATCCGAACGCAGTGAGGGTTCTCTGCCCCACAGGGGTAGGGCGGATGTCCGTTTTTCGGGCGGAATTGAGGAACCGAGCGATTCGCTTCACCGCTCGCCTGTATTTTTTATTGTTTTCATTGAAAATAAAATTACAGCCTTCAATGAAATCAAGGAGTTACGCCATTTCCCATTGTATTTGCCCTGTATTTACAATGAGAAGTTCCATTTGCAGTCTGTGAAAGAGAGGGGGCACACCTACACTCCTGACAATGGCGGGGCAGACAGACTGGTTGCAGAGGAGATGAAACAGAGCAAATCTGTTGGAATGCTTGAGAGGGAGCTTGGGGCGTGAAAAGTGTAGGTGACCCCTCTCTCTTCTCTCCGATTGGTGGGGGTCTTGCTGGTGGGAGGTATTTCCAGGGCCGGATTCTATCGCTTCGTGATAAAGGAAAGGATGCCGGTCGAGAAGCTCAAATCGCATATCATCAATCATACCTTCCATTACGGACATTTTATTTGTCCTTGATCGGGGTTGTGTTCAACTTTGTTGACGTTCTAAACTGCGCAGACTCTGCAAAGGCAAAAAATTGTGGACGTAGTCACTGGCGCCTTCGGGTACATCGGTAAGTATATCGCGAAAGCCCTTCTCAAAAGAGGCAGAGCTGTTTGCACGATCACAACGCATCCGAATAAACCCAACCCGTTCGGTCCGGCCATCAAGGCGTTCCCATACAGCTTCGATGATGCAGATGCATTGACTCGCACACTAAACGGGGCGGACACCCTCTACAATACCTACTGGATTCGCTTTCCATTCGATGGTCAGACCTATGAATCCGCCCTGAAGAACACCAAAATGCTCTTCCGGTGCGCCAAGCAAGCAGGCGTTAATAGAATCGTGCACATTGGTGTCACCCGAGCGTCCTTTGAGTCAGATTTGCCTTATTACCGAGGCAAGGCGATCCAGGAATCGATGCTCAGGGAGTCCGGCGTTCCTTTTTCCATTGTCCGGCCGACACTTGTATTCGGAAAGGAGGACATTCTGGTTAATAACATCGCATGGCTAATTCGAATAAGCCCCGTGTTTCCGATCTTCGGCTCGGGACGCTATCGGGTTCAGCCGGTCTTTGTGGAAGATCTGGCGGAAATCGCCGTCCGCCAATCAACGTGCACGGCCGGGACTACGGTGGATGCGATCGGGCCGGAGATATTCACCTTTCACCAGCTCGTGGCATTAATCGCCGGAAAAGTCGGGAAGAAACCGAAAATGGTAAAAGTCCCCCCATCATTAGGGATTTTCTGTGGCCATTTCCTTAGCGTATTTCTGCGGGATGTTTTGCTAACTCGGAACGAACTCAAAGGGCTTATGGACGAGCTGCTGACATCCGAGCAAGAGCCAAATGGCGCAACAAAATTCTCTGATTGGTTAGAAAAGAACAAGTCTACAGTTGGAAGCTCTTATTCGTCGGAGATCGCGCGACACTTCCGGTGGTCAGCCTCATAACAAATCAGTTCTGCGGATGTCGCTTCGCGGCACTGCTGAATTCCATACGTTATGGCAGAAGAAAACTGAAGCATTACTAGAGCATTCCCGAGATTCACGATGACAAGTCAGCGATGTTCATATCGTGTAATTTCCTGCAGATAACTCGACCTCACCCGTGCCCTTGATTTTTGCCCTCCCCAAAAGGAGAAGGGGAACGGACACATAAGGGAACGGGCGAGATCGGAAATCCTTTTCACCTTGATTTTGCAAAGACTTGGACTGGAAGATTCTCCCCCCCCCCCCCCACATTTTGGCAAGCAAATGTTGAAACTGGTCGAGTAGGGTAAGTACGCAATCGCACACGAAGACTACGATGCCGCTCCGCGCTGTTTCTTCATGCGTCCACTTTTTGTTTAACTACTTCCTCCTCCCTCAAGATTTTGCGAAGTATCTTTCCTACAGCGGTTTTGGGGAGTTCATCCCGGAATTCGACCGACTTTGGCACCTTGTAGGCGGCCAGCTTTCCCTTACAGTAAGCGATGATCTCATCACCGCTGGCCTTTTCCCCGGGTTTCAATACTATGTAACATTTGAGGGTCTCTCCCCGATACTCATCCGGGATACCTACGGCCACGGCATCCAGGACCTTGGGGTGCTGGAAAAGCACCTCGTCGATTTCCCGCGGGTAAATATTGAACCCACCGGCGATCACCATGTCTTTCTTGCGATCTACGACAAATAAATAGCCATCCCCGTCGCGGACCACGATATCTCCGGTGCTGAGCCACCCGTCCTTGAGCTGTTCAGCGGTCGCTCCCGGATTGCCATAATACTCTTTCATGATACACGGGCTCTTGATGAGAAGCTCACCTGGGTCGCCCTGCTTAACCTCTTCCACGCCGTTCTCAACGTCCACAATTTTGATGTCGGTGTCAGGTAACGGGACGCCGATGCTGCCGACCTTCTTGAGTCCCAGGAGGGGGGTGCTGACCCCATTGGACGTTGTCTCACTCATCCCCCATCCCTCGGTGAAAAAGATGCCCAAATCTTTGACCTGCTCGATAAGTTCCTGAGGCATTGGGGCGGCGCCCGAACCCAGGAGACCCAGCCTTTTGCCCAGTTCCAGCTCTGCCGCCTTGGGATGGTTTAACAATGCCGTGATCATGGTGGGAACAGCCGGGAAATAGGTGATCTCAGCAAAGTTCGCGAGCATACCCACGATCTCGTCAATCTGGAATCTCGGAATCAGGATTATCGTGGCGCTATTGAGCAATCCCCAATTCATTACACAGACGTTGCCGTAAACGTGGAAGAACGGCATCACCCCAACCACACAACGTCTTTCGATTGCTCTGAGACTGGTTGGATAGGTTCCCCAAAGGGAGCTCTGGAAGGTTGAGGCCACCAGGTTCGCGTTGGTGAGCAGCGCAGGCTTGGGTACGCCGGTGGTCCCGCCGGTGAACTGAATCATGCAGGGGTCTTCGGGATTTACCTGGACCCGTGGGCGCTTGGCCTGGGGGCAGCTATCCAGCAACTCGGAGAAATGATGCCATTTCGTTTCCAGTTCGAGGCTCTGCTTTGTGCTGCGTGGAACTCCTTTAATGAAGTCAGACGGCTTGGTCACGATAACCCGCGGAATGTCTACTTCCTGACAAAGCCGGCTGATAAAGGGAAGGACCGCATCGAAGGTGAAAAGGGTCGTCATCCCGGACGCCTCAGCGGCATGCTTCAGCTCAGGCGTTGTGTACATCGGATTCAGGTTCACCACGACGGCGCCCAGGCACATGGCCGCGTAGTTAGCGATAACGTATTGGGGACAATTAGGCATATTCATGCCCACCCGGTCTCCCTTTTGCACACCCAGATTCTCCAGGGCATTGGCCATGCGCCACACTATACTGCGCAGTTCCCAGGCGTTCATCTCGGTCCCGTAGAAATTCAGGGCCGCCTTGTGGGGAAAATAGGTCGCGGGAATGTTCAGTAACTCGTGTACTGGGATACGAGGGTACCGAATTGTGGTCGGAACACAGTAATCATAATGACGTTGCCAGGGCCTTGATTCCATGATCGAAACCTCCAAGCTGTGAGTGAATTGGGAAAAATGCAACCCGGAAAAGGCCATTTATCGCGGACACGCGGATCGCCTGCAACCACGGCAAACGCACTCCTCACCAGACTGCCGAGCTTTAAACCTGCGAAGTGTTCAGATTCGATCAAACGGTGTCCCCTATATTGTGATAAGTGGAACTATCTATATACGCGAAAGCCCCCGTGAACACCAGTCTTAAGGCCTTCCATTTCGAGCCTGGACAGCGGCTCCCTTCAGAGGTTTCAAATTGTGCCAACTGCCCGGAGACAAAAACGCGCCGCTACGAAATGCCGCGGCGCTGCTAGGGGTAATACCTTAGACCCCCGGGTAAGCTTTTTTCACATTGACGTCATTCAGCAGATCTGCGGTTTTGCCCTGCATAGTCAGTCTGCCGTTTTCGATTACGTAGCCGCAGTGTGCCACCATAAAGCCAAAACGCGCGTTCTGTTCCACCAGAACAGCCGTAATTCCCTGGCGATGGATCTCTTTGAAGCTTTCAGCCAGTTGCTGACGCAATAATGGACTTAGCCCCAGCGACGGCTCGTCGAGCAAAAGCATTTTCGGCCGTGCCATCATGCCCCTGGGCAATGGCTGCCATCTGCTGCCGACCGCCGCTGAGCATGCGCGCCCGGGCTTCTAGTTTGCCCTCGAGCGCCGGGAAAAAACTTAATGTCTGCTCCATGGAACGCTTGATCTGGGCTTTGTCTTGCACATAACGCGGCCTCGCCCGTTCCCTTGATTTTGCCCTCCCCAAAATGGGAAGGGGAACGGACAAATCAGGGAACGGGCGAGATCGGAGATCCTGTTCACCGTGATTTTGCCATACTGATAGAATCAGCTACGCTCTGAACCTTCAGGATATCTGTCTTATAATGGTGAGCCCCTCTCAGCCAGCAGAAGGTGCCAAGAATTCCGAAAATGCAGGTGACCATGAGCCCGTAAATGAGTCCACGCCAATCTCCGGGTTGGCCCGTTCCCATCGCGTCAGCCAGCATGCCGGCGATCCCCGCCCCCCATCCTCCGCCTAATACGTAAAGGCTGGTCATGGCCATTCCAAAAGACAGAGATTTCAGATTGACGGGAACGACTGTTTGAGTCACTGCTGCAACCGTTCCGCCAATGCCTGCTGACATGCAGGTATGTATGACAAAAAATACCAATCCGATAATAAGCACTGTGCCCAAGTCGCCGAATGCGCGGTCATATACCAGAAAGGTCAGGACGAAATACACAATGGCGGTGACTGAGGCGCCGGCGCAGCATAATGCAGAGGTCAGCATCCTTCCCCCGGGGCGCCGCTGTTCCCATTTATCGGAAATCCAGCCCCATAATGGATTCGCGGGGAGGGAGATGATGATGGCACCCGCAAAGATCAGCGGGGCCTGCGCGACGCTGAGCTTGAACTTGAACATCAGGGCTGCAATGTTCCAATGGGTTATTGCAAAGAACATGGCGCAATACAATCCGTAACCGACATAGAGCCAGCGCAGGCACGGTATCTTCCAGAGCAGGATACAGTTCCGGATCAGCGTATCCCCCGTCTCCGATTTAGGTTGCGTGGGATAATCTTGCATATACAAGGCGACAAATCCCAGAATGATCCCGGGAATGGCAAAGATGAAAAATGGAGCGGCCCAACCCCAGGCTTGCGCGACGAATCCTCCCAGCAGCATCCCACCGATAAGTCCAGCTCCAATGAACATGTTAAAAATGCTCAGCTTATGCCCTCTCTCTTCCGGTTTGTAGGAGGCGCTGATCAGTGCGTTTCCTCCGGGACCGAATCCAGCTTCGCCTACGCCCACAAACAGGCGAGGCAGAAGCACGCTCGTGAAACCTCTGCCAAGTCCGGTAACGAATGTAGCTATGCTCCAGATGAGCGCCATGATTCCCATGGCTTTCGGTCTGCTCCATCGATCTACCAGGTAGGCGATCGGAATTGACAACAAGCCTATGCTAAGAAGAAAAAAGTTCTGGATCCATCCCATTTGGGTCTTTGTCAATGCCAGGTCTTTCATCATCGGTGCTACGACGACTGAAAGCACCTGGCGATCCATAAAATTGATTCCGTACAGAAGACAAGTGACGACCAGGACAAATGTGGCCCTCTTTCCGCCCACCTCAAACTTCTTGGGTTCCATAATCTTCGCTCCTTTTTAGAGGCATCGATAATTTGTGTTTACAAAGATGATTCCACATGGATGGAGCGGCTGACAACTTCCCTTACCTTTTCCTCATCAACTCAAAAATAGCACCTCCCTCTCCTCCGGCATCCAGGTATGCAAATTTTCCAGGATCATGGATCAGGAGCTTGGCTCCTTCTCCTGTCAGTCTGGCCGTTTCCGCATCCACATCATCGACATAGAACCCCAGGTGGTGAACACCCTCTCCCCATTTATCTAAAAACTTGGACTGGAAGATTCTTCCCTCTACGCACTGCACGAGCTCGATCTCGATAGGCCCCACATAAGCGAAGGCCATGCGGATCTTCCATGGGCGTCCTTTCACATCAGCGCCGCCGTTTTCTCTGTACGTCCATGGGCCAATGCCGTAGAGCCTCGACCACGCCTCGATGGTCTTGTCGATATCGGTTACTGCATAGCTGATATGATCAATCGATTTCACCTGCATTTGGCAACTTTCCTTTTCCAGTATGTTTCGAGCTTTTCCGTGCTTGGATACAAGTATTATTCCTTTTTCAGATGGGCCGGTTCACCATGCACACGGCCTCCATCAATTACGATGGTTTCACCCGTGACATAGCTCCCGGCAACCGACGACAAGAAGACAACTGCCCCGGCAATTTCCTCCGGTTCGCCGAGGCGCATGAGGGGGATCGAACCGACGGCCTTTTCGTTAACCTTGGGGTCCTGCCAGAGGGCTTCGCTGAGGCGTGTCTTGATAATCCCGGGCGCGATCGCGTTCACCCGGATCTTGTATTGTCCCCATTCTTTGGCCATTACCTGCGTCAACATGATCACGGCAGCCTTGGTTACAGAGTAAACACCCACCTCGCCGGCTCTCAAGCCACCGATAGACGCTGTATTGATGATACATCCTCCGCGTTGTTGCTTCATGGCCCTGGCTGCCAGCTGGCTCAGGATAAACATTCCCTTCAGGTTGACGTTCATTGTTATATCGTAGGTTTTTTCATCCTGGTCCATGATTGGGCCAAAATAGGGATTGGTTCCCGCATTGTTCATGAGAATATCGATCCGTCCGAATTCTTGCACGACCCGTTCGACAAGCATCTTCGAATCTTCGGATTTGGCGTTATGGGCCGCGATAGCCAGGCCTTTTACACCTTTCGACCTGATTTCATCCGCAACCGGTTCGAGATCTGCAATCTTTCGGCTGCTGACTACTACGTTGGCTCCAGCATCCGCCAGGGCAAGGGCGCTCGCCCGTCCGATACCTCGACTTCCTCCTGTAATCAACGCGACTTTTCCTTCACACGAGAACCTAGATAAATCCATGTTCATCCTTTCTTCCGGGTGTTAAAAAAATGTGTGCCCGAGACCCACACCCTACGGGCGAATGCCCCTCTTTTTGGGACCAAACCGACTCGGCAGTAAGCGACAGGCCGTTTCGATCCAATCGCGTAGCAGCGGCCGTGTGTCTCGTGGATCAATGATTTCCTCGACGCCAAACGTTTCGGCTGTCAGGAAAGGAGAAGTTTTTTTGTACAAGCGTTTTTCTATTTCTTCCCTCATGGCCTTTGGATCTCCTCAGGAACAAAGTCCCTTACCCCTCATCCACTCGCAAGCGAGGTAAGGAAGCTCTCAAGGCACGATCAATACCTTGAGGGCGTCTGGATCCTGAAGTTGCGTCCTGAACGCCTCGGCAGCCTGGTCCAGAGGGAACCTGTGAGTGAGCATGGGTTTGGCGCTGACCTTCCCGCTCCTGAGAAGTTCGATGCATGCCGGGAAATTGCCGCCCAGGCAGCCGATCAGAGAAAGGTTCTTGGAGATCACGGGCAGGGGATTCCAGGTAAGGGGTTGCTCGTAAACCCCGACCAGCATGATCTTCCCGCCCCCGCGGGCCATGGCCACGGATTGATCGAAGGTCGCCTGCATGCCGGCGCACTCAAAGACCGTATTGACGCCCATCTTGTCCGTTGCCGCCATGGCCGGCCCGACGGCGTCCTCTTTCGCCGCATCAATAACGATATCGGCGCCGCATATCCTGGCCGCCTCCAGGCGGGCGGGCCTACGGCCGCTGGCCACAATCTTCGCTACACCCAGGGTCTTCAGGACCTGGATGGCATACAGGCCGATCACCCCAAGTCCCAGGACGGCGATGCTTTCATTTTCCTTGGGCTGAGCCCTGTTGACGGAAAAATAGGAAATGGAAAGGGGTTCCACCGAAGCCCCGTCCTCGTATGTCAACTCGGTGGGGAGCGGGAAGACGGTCCGCCCCAGGGCGGCGAAGGGGATATGAACGTATTCCGCCATCGCACCGGGAAATTTATATCCGAGAAGCGCCATATCTGAGCAGCGATGTCCCTTGCCCTGTGCGCACCAGAAGCATTTCCCGCAGGGTTTGAAACCAACAGCCGTAACGCGCATGCCGGGCGAGATATCCTTGACCTGGGACCCGACTTCCGCTACATCGCCGCTGAATTCATGACCAAAGATGGTCCCTTTCTCGTCGCGTTTATAGACGTGCAGATCCGAGCCGCATACGCCGCACGCCTTAACCTTGATAATCACCCCATGCGGTTCAAGAACCGGATCAGGTACGATTTCCGTTCGGATGTCCC
Organism: Syntrophobacteraceae bacterium; assembly: GCA_052143075.1. Lineage (GTDB taxonomy): Bacteria > Desulfobacterota > Syntrophobacteria > Syntrophobacterales > Syntrophobacteraceae > SbD1. The sequence continues at coordinate 16,469 of JBKQTS010000107.1, forward strand.
TGGCTCCATGCATCACGGCTGCTTTCATCTCATAATCCTGCCTTTCCGATAAATAATTTCCAATTCAGTGCCACACTTCACCCGGGCATGTTCGCAGGCAATGCCTGTGGTTTCCATTTGTTCATAGATGTGCAAGCTGTTTGTAAAATTTGATCCGCCTCTGTGTATTGAAGAAGGGATTGGAGTATTGTACGAGCTGATATTGACGAACGGGCACCCTCCGCGCAGTCTTTCTCAGGGCGTGATATATTGTTCCTGTTCCCGTCGCATGTAACGCAGCCGGCGCTCATAGTCCTTGGCCTTATTACGAAAATATTCAACGACCGCTGCGACTTTATCCTGAATCTTCATAAAATCTCATATTGCATTAAGCCCTCAATAAGAACTCGTTCAATAAACGGCCGACCACCTCCGGCTCTTCCTCATGGACAAAGTGGCCGGCATCAATTTGTTTCACATCGATCTGATCGAAGCAGTCTTCTATATGGTTCAGATACTCCGGGATGATAACCTTGTCCTGATTCCCATAAATATAGAGGGTGGGCATATGCAATTTCCGGCCGCTTAATTCCAGCCAGCGCTTTCGATCGAGTTTGAGATTGCGATAGTAGTAGGCCCCGGTGGCGGGAGTGTTTTCTATTTTATAGCACCTCACATATTCCCGGATCGCCTCCTCGGGGATTAGGCCTTCTCGGCCGGCCTTCCCGAAGCACCAACGGATCCATACCTCTTCGTTTCCTCTGATCATAGCCTCCGGCAAGCCTTGTTGCTGCTGGAAGTATTGATACATAAGAGCAACAGAGCCCTTACTTTGCATGACCTTCATGGCCTCCATGTTCCCCTCTTGGTTGCTCAGAATGGGGAAATTCATCAACACCAGCCTCTTGACCCTGCTGGGAATGGCAAAGGCGATTTCCTGAGCAACGTTGCCGCCCCAATCATGACCGACAAGGGAAAACTCTTTTATACCGAGGCCATCGGCAATTTCGATGATGTCTTTCGCCAGTTCGCTTTTTTGATATAATTCCAGCTTTAGCGTGCGTTCGCTGTCACCCAAACCGCGAAGATCGGGCGCGATGATCCTTAGTTTCCTGCTCAAAAAGGGACACACCGGCTCCCAGGAATAGGAGCTTTCCGGCCATCCGTGTTGCATGATTACGGGAAAGCCATCCGGGTTGCCCGAATCCCGAACATTAAACTTGCCGCGAGAGACGATTACTTCGTAAGTGCCCATCTTCGTGCTCCTCTCCCCGCCGTCACTGATTCTTTCAGGTACTGTCCGGGTGTCCCGATCATACCTGTCTCCTTTGCCTATTTTTTCTTTGCGGTTCGCGGTATGCTTTGATACGACTCATCTATCCGAGGCATCGTAACTTGTTCCTTCGCGTATAAAAGTTTTCCGTAAATGGGATCGTCCTGCCAGCCGTCGACATGGGCCGCCCGCTGGGCCGCAGATTTTAGTTTTTTCCAATCGGCGCTCCCGTACAGGAACATCTCCTGCGCCGCCATCGATCCTTCACCGTGGATCGTGTCGATCTGATAGAAATTGCAGGTCATATCCTTGGCCAGCCGCATGACCCGCAGCCTGTTTTCCGTTGGCACACCGTCCTTGGCGCTGAGATACTTATCGATATAGGGGCGGATCTCTGCATTATTCCAATCCCTGAAGGTCGGTACGGTCGCGCATATTCCGCCCGCAATGTCCTGGAGATGCTGACACATTTGATGGAAGTTGCTGGCAAAAGTGTACTTCGAAGCATTGATGGCCATTCTGTTGGGCATCACGACGTCATGACCGAATTCGGTGATCGGATCGAGACACGCCGCCTTCCCCAGCAAGGCTACCGACTCGGTGATCATCGCCATCCAGGCCAGCTTTTTCCGGATATGGCTCACGTTTTCCACGCCGTTGTATTCAGCCGCCAAAGCGGCCGCGCCGGTAATGATCTCCAGTTTTCCAATCATCTTGCAGGTCCCGAAGAGGCGGTGATAGCTGGCAAAGGCATAGGCCAGGTTGCGGGTAAATTGCCATTCGCCGCACATGAAGACCCGCTCCCACGGCACGAAGACGTCGTCAAAAACGATCAGGCATTCTGTGGGTTGCGTAGCGCTCGTTTTCGGATAATCGAATTCCCCTTCCTCGCCATAGGTCCGGGATACCGGTTCAACCGCGAGGAGCTTGATTCCCTCGGTGTTCAGCGGGATTGCGAATGCAAGGGCATAGTCCTTGTCCTCCTCGCCGTGGGTCCGGCAGGGGAGGCAGAGCGCTTCATTGGCGCACGGGGTCGCGCTGATATGCATCTTTGCCCCCCGCACTACGATTCCGTCCTTCTGCCTGTCCATGATCCTCAGGTAGTAATCCTGGTGCTGTTTCTGCTTCGAGGGGTGAAGGCTCCTGTCACCCTTCACATCTGTGATCGCGCCGGTTATGGCAAGGTCGTTTTTCTGCAGGACTTTCCGGTAATTCTCGACACGCTCCGAATAATTCGTTTTCATCTCTTTATCGATGACCTGGGCGGCAACGGTGAAGGCGGCCAGAGCATCCGCCCCCATGCAGTGGACCATTACCCCTCCCCCCGACCTGACGCCATTGATATAGCACTCCCTTCTCCTCAGAAGATTTTCAGCTGACCGCGGAGAGGTGAGAAGGAAGTTGATGTCTTCCCCATCCTCGTCCTTAGTCACAAAAAGGTTCCGGAAATCGGGATGATTGGGGAGAACGTAATCCATGCATGCGGTTTTGATGATGCTGCTGAGGGTGGGATGAGTCCGAACATCGGATACCTTCTCCCCCATGCACCACACTTGCCTGCCGTCATTCAGGCTTTCGAGATATTGATCGACAGTCTTGATCATGAATTCCTCCTTTTCAATTGCTCAAGAGAAAATAAATAGTCAAACATTTCCAAATTCGGCATCTGGAGATTTCCGATTTGTTCGTTACACCTTGTTCGGTCTCGATTCGGTTGATGCCTGCATTGCACTCTCTTGAACCGTTGACGCAAAGGCCATATTCACTTTATTTGCTCAGAGTACAGGAAGAACAGGGGGCAAATCAGTTCTTTCCGCTCTGGATACCTGACACACCGTAGTGCGCAGGAACTCATCTGCCCTTCCAATTGGGCGG
>JBKQTS010000108.1:0-7363 GCA_052143075.1 Syntrophobacteraceae bacterium
AGGCTGGACCCTCACTACGTTCAGGTCCGGGGCTAACGTTTCTGGCTGTCGGTTGATGCTTCTGGTCCGGGCACGATCCTTTGTGACTGCCCCAGTCCGGGCACGATTTCTTGTGAGTGCCCAGTTCGCGGCCGAACCCTCACCACGTTCGGGTTCGCGGTTAACGTTATGCGACCAGGGTCAGAGGCTGGACCCTCACTACGTTCAGGTCCGGGGCTAACGTTTCTGGCTGTCGGTTGATGCTTCTGGTCCGGGCACGATCCTTTGTGACTGCCCCAGTCCGGGCACGATCGCTTGTGAGTGCCCAGTTCGCGGCCGACTTTTTTGTGAGGCCGCTTTTGTGAGGCCGAACCCTCACTTCGTTCGGATTTGCGTTAAACATTCGAGCCAGCGTTAAATGCTTCAAGTTCGCGTCCGAACCCTCACTGCGTTACGGGTTCGCGGTTAACGTTCTGAGCCTGACTTAAATGCTTCAAGTTCGCGGCCGATTTTCTGTGAGGCCGCTTTTGTGAGGACGCAGGACTGAGTGGAAACCCGCAACCCGCTACCCCTGTTTAATCCGACGATATTATACTGCGGGATGATTTGAACCTGCAAAACGGCAACGGCTTCGCAGTGAACAGTGATCAGTGAACAGTGGTCAGTGAGAAACAATTTCAACCCCCGATCCCTTCGACATCTGATTAGCAATATTGTACTGCACAGTGATTTTGCTTTGCAAAACGGCAACCAGAAGCGGCAACCAGAAGCGGCAAAAAGCAAGAAGCGGTGGAATGTCTCATAAACAAGATCAGGAACTCAAAGGGCGAGCTTACGGCTTTCTCGAGACGGAGCTTTTCAAACTCCGTCTCGACCACCTCCATGCTCAGTAGTACTCGTTAACCGGGTGAACTAAAAAGGGTAGGCCTACCGTCGCTTTCTATTAGCAAGGATGAATATTCAGGATATGATCCAGACGTTGAAAGATTCTCGAGAACCCACCGAATAGCGCGATATAGGAGAGAAATCTTAATCCGGATACAATTTTTTTGCACATTCCGGGCAAACACTGTGGGTGAATTCAGCCTCTGAATGACTCTTTATATAAGATTCAATTTGATTCCAGTAACCCTTATCATCGCGGATTTTTTTACAGGAAGCACAGATAGGAAGCATTCCACTCAAAGTTTTGATTTTAGACATGGCATCACTAAGTTCATGGATAAGCTTCTCCCTCTCTTCTTCCACCCGCTTGCGCTCAGTAATGTCGGTTAACGTACCTGCTGTCCCTGTAGCATTACCTTTCTCATCAAGCGTTAGCCGTGCCCATACCTCAATCCAGCGAAACTCTCCGTTTTTATTCATATACCGAATCTCGTGCCGACAATAGTCCTTCTTCCTCTCGATTAATGGTCTGAAGAGCTCAAGGTTCAGTTGTCGGTCTTCAGGATAAACGTATTCCAAAAATACCATGCCAAGACTCTCTTCCACAGCAAAGCCCGTTACCTCAGCCCAAGCAGAATTCAGAAATGTCCAGTGCCCTTCTGCATCAGTACGAAAGACAACTTCCTTTAAGTTCTCCACAACAAACTGGTATTGCTCCTTACTATCTCGCAATGCCTCCTCCGCTTGCTTGCGCTCTAATTCAGATTGCTCCAGATCCTGGATTTTCTGTTTTGATAAGGCATTCTCTTCGATCAGTTCGGATTTTATCCTGGCTTGATCATGCATCTGGTACCCCCCCTGTCGTGATGAACGGTGATGGTTGGAAACAAAAACGGGTGATATTTGTTCCGGAATAATGCCTCAACCTCTGCGCTATTCCTCCAAACCGCATGTTGAGATCCGATTTTTGCCCGAAAAAACTTCCTTTGCACCCGTGAAGCCCCGATAGAATGCAAGCCTACCCACAAAATGCGCAAGTGAAACGTAAATCAGACCGGTTTTTGTGATTTTCCGACACACCTCCCCCCGCATTTGGTGAACCCGCTCCGCCACGCCGCCGTGTGACAGGCTCAGGCCAATAGAATGCGATAGTAGCGAACAACAGGAAAAGCGGACGCAACATGGACATACCACCTTCGGGCGTGATAGAAGACTCTAGCTCCAACCTTTACAAACCGCCTGATGATCGAGTCTAAGGACGGTTTGACGTTCTCGCCACTGTACGTAACAATCCTTGAAAATCGGCTTCTGCTCTGTGTATTGGAAAGTTGCTACTCCTTGCCAGAAGGTAGAACCTGACCGGAGGGACCTCGCACAAAAAGTATGATCCGGATGTGCTGAAATTTTGAGAGTCCTCAGGAATACAAGCGTCATGGAGATATACCGACTCGATCTTTTAGCCATTTATTCCAATTGGCCCAGCACTTGTCTGACTCTTGCCGCAAAATCATAGCTGAGGAAAGGCTTTTGAATGAAGTTTACTCCTTCGTCCAGAATGCCGCGATGTGCTATCACGTCAGCGGTATAGCCTGAAATATAAAGGCACTTGAGGTTAGGGCGGATGGCGCTGAGCTTTTCTGCCAGTTCCCGGCCGTGCATCTCCGGCATCACCACGTCTGTGATAAGCAGGTGAATATCTGCCGAATGCTCTTCGGCAAGACGTATGGCGTCTGCTGGAGCCTGCGCCGCAAGCACCGTGTAGCCCAGGTTTTCGAGAATTATCTTGCTGAGGTTCAGTATCGCTTCATCGTCCTCAACCAGCAGGATGGTCTCCGTGCCTGTTGGGCGCTTGCCGGTGGCTTCCTCAGAGGGGACCTGTGCAGTTTCAGCCTCGAGCCGTGGCAGGTAGATTTTAAACGTAGTTCCTTTCGCCGGTTCGCTGGCGACATAAATAAAGCCGTCGTTTTGTTTAACGATGCCGTAGACTGTGGACAAACCCAGCCCGGTTCCCTTGCCCACTTCCTTGGTGGTAAAAAAAGGCTCGAAGATATTCTCGCGCACTTCCTGACTCATACCCGCTCCGGTATCGCTAACGGTCAGCAGGACGTATTCTCCGGGAATAAATTCCGGGGTCTCGGCCCTATTGGAATCATCGATCACAACGTTGCCGGTTATCATGGTGATGGCTCCTACTCCGGAAATGGCATCGCGGGCATTGACCACAAGATTGGCCAGAATCTGGTCCACCTGGGAAGGATCAATTTTGACTTTCCAGAGATTGAGTTCCGGTGCCCATAACAGGTCGATATCTTCACCAACGAGGCGCCGCAACATTTCGAGCATGCCCGAGATCGTGACGTTCAGATCCAGTATCTTCGGGGCGGCGGTCTGTTTGCGGGCAAATGCCAGCAGTCGCCGGGTGAGGTCTGCTGAACGCAGGCCCGTTTTGAGAATCTCCTTGAGGTTGTGCTGGAGTTGGTCAGCGGAAACGTCCGTATTCAACGCCAATTCCGCCCGGCCGATAATCACGCCAAGCATGTTGTTGAAATCGTGCGCCACGCCGCCGGCCAAACGCCCTACGGACTCCATCTTCTGAGCTTGGAAAAGCTGTGCCTTTAGTTTCTCTTTTTCCTCCTGCGTCCTCGTGCGCTCGGTGATGTCCAGAATAGTCCCCGTGGATGCCGGGCTTCCCTTATAATTGCTTGTGGATGCGTAAACCTCCGCGTGGAAAGTCTGTCCGTTTTTCTTCAGCCCCCTGAAGGTGTAGTGAACGAATTCGACTTCGCCCGATGTTCGTTCCCTGACCTGTTCCTCCACCCTGGTCAAGTCCTCCGTGTAGACCAGGTTCTTGTAATGCATGTCGTTCAGACATTCCTCGACCGTGTAGCCGAACATTTGGGCGAACTTTGGATTTACATATTTGAAGACTCCGTCCTGTAGGAGATAGATGCCTACAAGTGCATTCTCTGCAAAGCTCTTGAACTTATTTTCGGATTCAAGGAGTTCCTCCTCTGCTCTCTTGCGCTCGGTGATGTCATGCGTAAGGCCAAGGATATACTTCTGCCCGGCCACCTCGATAACCTCAGCCGAAAAAAGCACCTCCCCGATCTTACCGGATTTCCAGCGGAACCGGGTTTGAAAGTCTTTTACCCTGCCTTGCTCTTGCAGTATCCTGACCATGTTCACCTGGTCTTCTCGATCGACCCATATTCCCAGCTTCAAAGGGTTTTGGTCGACGACCTCCTCGCGCGTGTAGCCAAATAAACCTAGCCACGCATCATTGACATCGGCATATTGGCCGTCGCCCAGGCGGGTGATACTGGTGCCGACGGGAGTGGCGCGAAAGAACCTGGAGAAACGCTCCTCGCTCTGGCGCAGCGCGTCTTCTGCCAGCTTGCGTTCCGTAATGTTCGAGTAAGTTCCCAGCACGCCAACCACCTGGCCGTCCCGGTCATGCATGGGTATCTTGCTGGTGATCAGCCAAGCCCGAGAGCCGTCCGGCCTGATTTGCGGTTCTTCATAGTTGATCTTGGGCCTGTCGCTCTCCATCACCTCACGATCATCGGCATGATAGAGGCCGGCAGTTGCTGCAGAGGCGGTCTCGTAAGAGGTCTTGCCCACAAGTCCGCCAGGGTCCTCATAGCCGCAATCCAGGGCGAAAGCTTTGTTGCAGCCAACGAAGACCGAGTTCCGATCCTTCCAAAACACCCTCTGCGGGATGTTGTCCAAGACTGTCCGGAGCATCTGGCGCGAGTTGAACAGCTCGTCCCGCGCCCGCTTGCGCTCGGTGACATCACGAAGAATGATAATAATTCTCGTTGGACTGCCGTCAGGAGAATAAACGACGGCGGCGTTGACCTCTGCGATAAAGGGGGTCCCATCATTCTTGAGCTGTGTGTACTCAACACCTATGAGTGTTCCTTCCTTCAGGAGACGCCGTATATTCGCAGAGGCCATTTCGTGCTCTTCCGGGACAACCCAAGATAATATACTGCGTCCAAGAACCTGGTCATCAGGCGGATATCCAAACATTTGCAAGGCCTTAGGTGAAGTGAAGACGAGTGAGCCATTCTGGTCCGCCACAAAGATTGGGTCGGGGGATAACCTGACAACTGTGCGATACAGCTCCTCGCTTTCCCGCAGCGCCTCTTCTGCCCGCTTGCGCTCCGTCTTGTCCTTTTCCGATTCAGCAATGCTTTGGCGCAATGCTTTCAACTCGATTATGAGTTGCTCTTTCGATTTGTCTTCATCCTTCATCTCCGACTCCCGGGAAGATCGATGTGCGGGTTCGCATGCATGCGAAGCAAAGTGTATTCTATTTGCTGATCCCGCAAATATGTTGTCGGCGAATATTCGGATTCTCATAACGAAAAAGCTAAGATTTCGCCAAAGTAGAGAACCGGGTTCCTTCTTTGCCACTGTACGTAACAAACCCCTAGAATCCCGATCAGCCAGTCCAATAGAAAGTTGCTGCGTCTTGCCACTGTGCGAAATCCCGATCTTGCCGGAGTGCATAACGAAAATGATTTGAATATGTTGACTCGTGATTGTTGAAAGAACAGTAGGATGCCGAACTTCCAGCTAATGCCGCTTACTATTGTTGCATTAATTTTGAAATGCTCAGTCTACTGCATGCCGATCTTTATCGTGCGAGACCAGCTAATGGCATCAATCTCGCGCTTTCGAGGCAGTTTGGTCATTTCCTGCTACAACCCGCTCCAGCGGCCGCCCCAGCAGCCAGATCGCTATCCCTCCGCCAAGTCCCAGTCCCACAAGCATCAGGAAAAAGCCTTCCCTGGGCATTCTCTCCCAGAATGTGCCTAGGAACCCGGCTAAGTAGTTTCCGAAGAAGCTGGATAAGAACCAGAGACCCATCATCATTGAAACTATGCGTGCGGGCGCCACCTTCGTCACTAGCGAAAGGCCTATCGGCGACAGATAAAGCTCACCCACGGTAAGAATGCAAACCGTCCCGATGAGCCAGGCTACGCTGCCGTGTTCCTCCGGCCCCGTGCTGTGGGCCGCCAAAATCATGACCAGATAGCTGGCGCCCGCAAGCAAACACCCCAAGGCCATTTTTCTGATGCTCGACGGTTCAGAGGCACGCCTCGACTGCCAGGCCCAGAACACGTTCAGTAGCGGAGCGAGAAGGAAAATCAGGAACGGATTGAAAGCCTGAAACCAGGTCGAGGGAACGTCCAGGCCAAACAAGTTCCAGTTCGTATTCCGGTCGGCCCAGAGTTGTAAAGTGTTGCCCTGCTGCTCGTAGATCCCCCAAAAGATAATGTTTAGCGCACAAAGCACCACCAAGACCCAGACCCGCCTCCATTCATCGCGCGTCAATGTTTGTTTTTCTCGCCGCTTCCTCCCGTCCCCGCGTCCCCGCGTCGGTCTCTCCTCCGGGGTGAGGGTGCGCTGCCCGAAGAGGTAGATGCAAAGGCCTGCGACCATACCCACTCCTGCCGCGCCGAAGCCATAATGCCAGCCGAGGCGCTGGCCGAGTGTGCCGCACACCAGCGGAGAGAAGAAAGCGCCGAGATTGATCCCCATGTAGAAAATTGTGAAGGCACGGTCCCGCCGCGGATCGCCTGGAGGGTAGAGGCTTCCGACCTGTGTCGAGATGTTTGGCTTGAAAGCGCCGTTACCGAGGATGAGGAACAGCAGCGCGGGAAAGAACAGGGACTCGACGGCCATGAGGAAATGGCCGATTGCCATCAGGATTGCGCCGAGGATAACCGCGCGGCGCTGGCCGATTACCCTGTCGGCGAGCATTCCCCCGAAAAACGGGGTCAGGTAAACGAACGCGGTGTAGAGCCCATAGATTTGCGAGGAGAGCGGTTGCGGCCCGAGCGGCCCAAAGATCGCCTCAAGGCCGCCTTTAACGAGGTCAAACCCGAGCACCCTCTGCCCGACTTCCGGATGCAGGAACAGGTGGTCGACCATATAGAGGACGATAAGCGAACGCATCCCGTAGTAGGAGAAGCGCTCCCACATCTCGGTGAAGAAGAGGACAAACAAACCGGCCGGATGCCCCAGGATGGTCCGGCCCTGCGCGACACCGGCCGGCGCAACCGGCGGTTGCTGCATCATCCCTTTTTCCTCGTAAGACAGACTTATACCAAGTTGCGTTCAAGGGAGCATCAAGTCAAGGGCGTGGGGAGCTTGCCCCCCACACCCCCTCGCCGCTGCGCGGCTCGTAATCTCGACGCTCCGCGAGGCGGGCCCCGCGCATGCGCGGTGGCTTGCCGCCGACAGCGCCGAGCGCTCGGCCTCGCGCGACCGCGCGAGGCCGATATCCTGCGGGGTGCGGGGAAAACTTTCCCCGCTCAGTTCGGGGTTGTTTGTCGCTCATTGAACGCAACTCGGTATTATATACAATACTCGGCGAACAAAATATCATAGCAATTGTGGACGCCACACAACGATGAGCCTCGCGGACTGCGGAAGGCCCACCGGTGGATGTGTCTATCATGCGCGTTGGGCCTCTGCAGCGGGAGGC
>JBKQTS010000109.1:0-4235 GCA_052143075.1 Syntrophobacteraceae bacterium
GTCTTCCCGATAATACACATGTTCCACGGTTGTGGGTTTTCGAGTCTGCTTGATAATCTGGAGGGGGCAGGAATGTTCTGGGGTCGAGCATTGAACGGTGTTCTTGTGCGTCAACGCATAGCAGGTCACGCCGGCAGCCACTCCCCCCGGAATGGCCGCGGAATTTGCCATTTTCACCGTGAAATCTTTTGCATCTATTACGTAGAAGGGATGGGGAAGGGATTCGATGACCAGGTTTAAAAATTCATTTTGCCGCCTGATTCGGTCTTCTGTCCTCTTACGATGAGTTATGTCTGCGGCATAAACTGCCACGCGATCGATCTCCCCGTCAGCGAGACCGACAGGATAGACGCTGATATCGAAAAACTTCTCACCGAGAATCTCTTCGTATCGGATCGGAGCGCCTGTGCTAAAGACTTCTTCTATCATCTCTTTACGCAGTACCGTCTGATTATCTAAGCAGTAGACGCATTTTCCGACAAGATCTTCGGCCTTACCACCAAGAATATTTGCAGCCACTTCATTCAAAGCCAGGATAACCCCCTCGTTCTGGAGGATCATCATGAGTGCCATGTCGGTCGGAGCGTTCAGAAGTCCGCGAATTGCCTCCTGGCTTTGCTGAAGGGCCAGCTCTGCGCGCTTGCGACGCGTGATGTCCCGTGCAATCCCGGAAATACCTATAATCTCACCTTGCGCGTTTCTGACCGGGTACACACTTCGGGAAATGAACACCAATTCGCCATCCTTTCTCACGCGAACTGTCTCGAAATGGTCAATCTGCTCCCCGCGCCTGACCTTATCGAGTACGTCCTGCACTTCATCCTGACGATCGGGAGGAACCAAAAAGGAAAACGATTTGCCTCTGACCTCTTCGGCGGAGTATCCGAAAATCCTTTCCGCCCCGGCATTCCAGCTCACTATGATCCCATCGAGATCGGTAGCTATAATTGCATCGTCGGAATTCTCAACGATCGAGCCAAGGCGGCACAGTTCCTCGTCGGCATCCGTCCGGTCAGCCTTGAGAGACTCTAAAAAACCAATACATTTGCGCAATTCGGAGATTGCCTGTTCGAATTCCCGAGGGGTCTTCTTCATGGGGCCCTCTCTGGCGGGGGTTATTCTCAAACCAAGTATTACAATCCCCCAGCATTTCCGTGCCCATGAGGAAAAGGATAATCATTCTCGTCTAAGGGGGCAACTTCCTGGAATGTATGAAACTGCCGGATTGGAGAATGACTGTCCACCCCACGTTGCCTCTCCGATTATTTCGGGTAATTGCAAGCCAAGGGGTGGATTCTTGTAAATAATGCTGAAAATTGGCTATATTTAAAATTCTGCACGGCCACCTTTGTAGAAGCGGAATTGAGCGCGAACGAAAAGAAGCTTCAAGAACATAGCGGATTGCTTAACACGGCTGGAACAAGATTTACTCAGCCCCGTGGCGGTCCGGCGCTCCCCCTTGAGCTTTCTCAGATGGAACCCGAGCCGGAAATGCGGTTCCAATCAAGTTGACACATTATTCATGTTACGGATATCGGCACTTTGCGTGGGGGCTCATTAAAGCCCTTGAGTTGAACGAAACCACGATACCGGGAAAGTATAAGCACCTGATTGGCATCGGCGCTTCGGCGGCCATACATTGCCGATACTGCAGCCTGTTCCACACCGAGATGGCGAAAGTCAACGGCGCCACTGAAAAGGAAATCGAGGAGGCCGTCCATCTCGCCAAACAGACAGCTGGTTGGAGTGCATATATGTATGGACTCCAGGAGGATCGTGAGCGGTTTGAAAATGAAATCCGCAAGGCAGCGGAATACCTCAAGAAGAAACGTTTAAAGAAAGCCGCTTAGGATACGTTCCACAAGGGACCTCGTCAAGACGACGAGGTCCTGCCGATCTCAACAGTCACCGTAAATGCTATGCTTTGGTTTACTACTCTTTTCGGAAACTGGCTGTAAATAGTTAGAAAGGTCACAAAAGTGGATATCGGCAGAGGAAGACGAATGGACGCGCTGATAGCCGGCAAGAATCTGTCGCACCTCGCCTTGGGGTGAGGACTGAAAGCAAGCGAACAGAAATTCTTTTCTTCTGAAGGCGATGAGAGGGACACCCATATGGATCCAAGGGAGGCGCTCAGAGAAGAGCGTGGCGCGACCATGAAGATGCTCGCGGCTCTTCAGAGGTTTATAGCGAAAGTTGTGGATTTAGAAGAGGGCGAGATAAGAGACCTCGAAACACTCGTCGAATTTTTTGAGATTTATGTGGACCGGTATCACCACGGAAAAGAAGAGCAAGTGCTTTTCCCAGCGCTGTCCAGCACTCGAACTGCTAGAATTGAATCTCTCATCAACTCGCTCATGGAAGACCACCGTGAGGCCCCCACGAGCATGAAACAGCTAGAATCCAATGCAGGGACTCTTCACTCTTGCTCTGAGGCTGACCGTGCGAATCCTGCCCGCTCTCCTTAAAGCAACCAGGCGCTTCAGGATTTTGCCTCCATTGCCGCCCACGACATGAAAGAACCCCTCAGAAAAGTAATGTCTTTTGGAAACATGCTGAGGCAGAAGTGTGAAGATTCGCTTGGGCTGACCGGCAACGACTATTTGAACAGAATGCTCCACGCAACGGAGCGGATGCAATCCCTTCTGACGGGACTTCTCGATTACGCACGAGTTACGACTGCGGCAGAGCCATTCAAAGAGGTTGATCTTTCCGATCTCATCGGCGAAGTTCTTTCGGACCTTGAAGTAAGAATCGTAAAGACAGGCGGCGAAGTACATGTTGGGACCCTTCCGGTCATTTCAGCCGACCCCACACAGATGCGGCAGCTTTTCCAGAACCTCATCGGCAACGCGCTGAAATTCCACAAACCTGGCGAGAAGCCAATGGTCCAGGTACGCTCCGTATCCAGCACTGGTTCAGGATGTCAGATCATTGTCGAGGATTACGGCATTGGGTTTGAGGAGCAGTATCTCGAAAGGATTTTCGCCCCATTCCAAAGGCTTCACGGCAGAAACAGCCAGTATGAAGGAACCGGTATGGGCCTTGCTATCTGCAAAAAGATAGTCGAGCGGCATGGGGGGAGCATAACGGTAAAGAGCACGCCGGGGGTTAGTTCAACTTTTATTGTCACTCTGCCGTTAAAGTAAGAACCTTCAGCAAATCTGCCCAGCAATCCGCAGTCTGCCTGATTGATATTGAGTACGGTTTTCGAAACTGAGAGGCCCGACATCCTGGCCCGCCCTCGATCCCTCCTGCCAAACCCAGAGGACAAAAAAGACCGCCTGAAGCGCACTAGATGGGCACCTTGTTAATATTAGACTCTGTCCTTATTTTACCTCCAGGGAGAATGTCATGGTCGAGAAACGCAAAAAGAAGACCGTTTTGCTCATGGCCGACGATGATGAAGATGATTGTCTTCTTATGAACGAGGCGGTTCGTGAAATCTTTAAATCGGAGCATTTTTTCTGTTTGCGCGATGGCCAAGAGCTTATGGATTATCTCCTCCGTCGAGGTATCTACACAGACCGTAAGAAATTTCCGGCACCCGATCTCATCTTTCTCGACCTGAACATGCCCAAAAAAGATGGCTTCCAAACCCTCAAAGAGATCAAAGAACATCCGAAACTTAAGGCCATTCCTGTGTTGATCTACTCAACCGCAGAAGAACAAGAGCAAATTGAGCTGTGCTATAAGATTGGGGCCAACTCCTACATCACCAAACCAATGTCCTTCGAAAGTTTGGTCAAAACTGTAAGATGCCTGAGCGAATACTGGTTTGGTATAGCAAAGTTGCCTCCTGCTGAACGGCTATGTGCGTGCTTGCCTTGTGAAGATGTGGAACCTGCGAAATGCACTTTTTGATGGCCAATGCTCTATAATTGGGCTTCTTGCAATATTACTGTCCTGTCTCTAATCTTCCGCTGCACGTAACAAATCTTTAAGCAGGCGAAGCTCAGGCCAGCGAAAGTCGAGACTCCTTGCCAAAAGGTGAATTTTGCGATTTTTCAACATATGATTTGCTTATATAAGCTGAACTGAGAAACGGCAGAGGGCAGACGTGAAGTCCTAATTGAATCTGTGAGAACCCATCCCCACGCCTGAAAGAAGTGAAAATAATACTAGTACCATGTAACATTTACAATTTCGGATAAAGATGCTTCAGCTTTATGCGTGCATCGGTAGTAGAAAATCGCCATTGGATCTTGGATCGCCGATTGTTCCTGTCGTTTTCC
>JBKQTS010000110.1:0-50370 GCA_052143075.1 Syntrophobacteraceae bacterium
AACGCCAGAAAAGGAGACAAAAATGAGAAAGATGCTGATTTTTGGGATCGCGATTTCCCTGGTCCTTGTTAGCGGTGGGCTTTTCAGCGCACAGGCAGGTTGCTTTAGCTGGCTCTCGCCCTGTAACTGGCATTCACCCTGTGCCGGCGCCTCTCATGATGAGGCGGCGGCGCCGGCAAAAGAGGAGGTGGCTACAAGTAGCTGCTCTCCTTGCAATTGGCACTTCCCCTCTCTTTGCAACTTGAACTTGAATCCTTGCGGCTGGCACTTCCCATCTTGCGGTTCCAGTTCGAGAGATGCGGATGCGGCGTCAAAGGACGCGTATCCTCCTACCGCTCTGAGATGGATGGGCTCACCAGCTTTTTAGTGACTTTATTAACAAACGCTGCCATCGGGGACATGCAGGTTGAGGTCCCCGTGGCAGTGGGCATCAACATGTCAGCGTTCAAAGGACCACGAGGTGCTCCATGCGCTGGAAGATCAAGAGGGCATAGATGTGGCCAATGGGGACAAACCCGACCGGATACTTCTGGACATTCAACTGCCGTCCATGGATGGCTATAAAGTTGCGCGGACGTTGCGCACAAATCCCGATCTGTTCGTGGTCCCAATTGTTGCGGTGACATCCTGGGCCATGGTCCGGGAATCGAGAGAAAACATTGAATTCAGGTTGCTCCGGCTTCATCGAGAAACCAATCAACCCGGACACCTTTCTGATACAGGTGGAGCAATATCTTCTTGGTGGTGCTTGTTGAGAAGCAGCAGATGGCACAGATGCTAATTGCCGACGACAACAGCCAGAACCTTCACCTGCTGGAGTCAATATTGAAGTGATACGGTTATGGAGTCACCTGCTCCACGAACGGTGCCGAGGCTCTTGAAGCTGCACGGCAATCCCGACCCGATTTGATTATCACCGACTTCTTCATGCCGATTATGGACGGGTTTGCCCTTTGCAAAGAAAAGATGGTTGCAGGGTAGTCCTTTCCTTCAAAAATTGACGGACGTTCTGAAGATGGAGGTTCAACATGTTTATAGATCGTTCACAAATTGGGTTGATGAGCAAACGATTCAATTCCAAAACGATCATTTTGGCGGCTTTTGTTTGTTTGTGGGTCTCGGGGGCTAACGCCGCCGAGAGTCCTCAGGCGGTGGTCCAAACCGGTTCGGAACAGGTCCTCAAGATACTCAATCAGCACCCTCAAGACACCCCCGCCCGCAGGGAACAGATTCGAGGGGTCATCGATGGATACTTTGATTTTGAGGCTATAGCCAGGCTCGCCATGGGACTGCGATGGAACAGTGTGCCCCCCGAAAAACAGCAGGAATTTACGCGGGAGTTCAAAAAACTGTTATTTAACACAAATGTAAGAGACGTCGAAAAATAAGCTAATCAAAAGATCACCTACAGTAGCAGGTTAATAAACTCAGGTTATGTCGTCGTCAGGGGAGTTACTAGTGACGAAAGCGACCCGGTCTCACTTGATTATTCCCTCCACCTCAAGGACGGAAACTGGACAGTATACGATGTCACAGTCGAGGGAATGAGTCTGGTGTCCAATTATCGCAGTCAGTTCGACTCAGTACTAGCGAATGGCTCATTTGATGACTTGTTTAGGATGTTAAGGCAGAAAACCGCTCAGATGTGTGAATCTAACCGTTGCTAAGAGTCACAAGATGGTCGATGTAAAGAGTCATGAGCTGCCTGCTTCAAGGACACTTTAGAAGTTACCGATTGATCTGGTGGTTTGACAGTGCATATCGCGACGCGTTCCGGATTTTGGATTAAAATCCTTTTCCAACACTTTAATAGTGAGTTTTCTGATCGAGAATAAAGGCAGCAGATCTAACCGGTAGTTTCATGACCTCGTTTTGCTCTTTTCGTATTTTCGGTGGATCGCGATTCAAATCTTTTGAATTTGGACCTGCCCCGAGGCGGCAGCCTGATGTTAACCTTTGGAAAAGGAGCTTTTACATGAAAATAGTGCAATGGTCCTTATGCATTTTTATGGTGTTGCTGGCTGCTGCAGCCGCACCTGCTATGGGTGCCCAAGCCCAGTCGCAGATAGAGCCTCAGGCCATGGCTGCATTGCAAAAGATGGCTCAGTATCTGGCCAATGCGCAAAGTTTCAGCGTGACTATTCGTGATGGCTATGACGTTGTGCAGGATTGGGGGCAAAAGATCGAATTTGGTGAAACCCGCAAAGTAACGCTGAAACGTCCCAACCGCCTGCGCATTGACCTTGAGAGAAGCAATGGCCTGAGAGGCTCGGTCTTTTTCGACGGGAAGTATATTTCGATCCACATGGCCAGCGAAAACACCTATGCCATAACCGGCAAGGAAGGAAGCGTTGATCAGGCAATCAAGTACGCCGTTGGTGAGCTTGGAGTCACGATGCCTATGGCAGTGATGTTCTTGAGCACACTACCGGATGAACTGAAAAACCGTGTTATTGCCGCGGATTTCGTCGAATCGACGACGTTGATGGATGTGCCCTGCGACCACATCGCTGCGCAAACCGGGGAAGGAGTGGATTTCCAGGTGTGGATTGCACAGGGTGACCAGCCTTTGCCCAGGCGTATTGTAATCACCTACTTCGAAGAAGAAGGGCAACCCCAGTTCTGGGCGGAGCTGAGTAACTGGAATTTATCACCGGCCGTCTCCGATGCACTTTTTTTATTCACGCCGCCCAACGGCGCCGAAAGGATTCAATTCATGGCCCAAATCGGTAAACCGGGAGTCATGATTTTCGAACCTGGAGAAGGAGGCAAGAAATGATGCGCAGAGCGTACTACAGAATCATTGCTATACAAACGATCCTCATCTTCATCATGTTTTTCGTAATCCAGGATGGTGCAATTGGTGCTCGTGGCCAGGGCGGTGGAGGAGGCCGGGGAGGAGGAGGCGCTGCAGCAGGTGGTGGAGGCCGAGGAGGTGGCGGCGGTGGCGGCGGTGGTAAGAACTTTTCGAATAAAGGTCCGGCGAGCAGTGGAGGGCTTTCCTCGGGTAGAGCCTCCGCACAAAGCGCGGGAGGTGCTCAACGCGGCGCAAGTGGGCAGGCTGGAGGAGCCCAGGCGCAACGGGCTGGAAACGTTCAGCAGCGTGGAGCTTCTGCGCAGCAGGCAAGGGGAACCAGTACGGCGAACCAGGCTCAGCGCCAACAAGCTGCGAACGCCAATCAGTCGCAACGTCAGCAGGCCGCGAGCTCCAACCAGCAGAATAGACAAAATTATGCAAATGAGAACTGGGATGGGTATCATGGTTATGAGCATCCATGGGGGGCTGCCGCTGTAGTGGCCGGAACGGCAGCAGTTGTAGCCGGAACGACAGCCGCTGCAAGTGGCGCATATGGTGCCGCGGCTCCCGTTCAGGCACTGCCATGCACACCGTCACAGGCGGTTGTCAACGGTATGACATACTATCAATGTGGAGCAAATTGGTACACCAAGGCCTATTCCGGAAATGACGTATCGTATATTGCCGTGCCGCCGCCGCAATGATGATGCTGCATGCCCATAAACTTTGATCATTATTTTCAGGAGCATCTTTTGCGAGATGGGCGAATCGCCCGGAATCTTCGACTGCAGGTTGTTACAACTGTCTGACGGAGCCTGCGACATGATCGGCTACCTGCGGGGAAGAAGTGCCGCCTGGGCTACTGGAGATGACCCATGAACATACCCTCCCAGCCTGATCAAGAACTAGAACAGCGGTTGGCTTCCCCTTTGCTGGATGTCTTTATCCGTGCCGGCCTGATCCTCGCCTTGGCCATGCTTTGCTACCGGGTCTTCTCCCCGTTTCTGACCCTGATGGTCTGGGCGCTGATCCTTGCCGTGACAATCTATCCCATCCACCAAGCCCTGGCTGGCAAGATCGGGGGCAGACAAGGACTTGCCGCAACCCTGCTGGTCGTCGTTGGCGTCGCGCTGATCGTAGCGCCGACGGCGATGCTGATGAGCTCGCTTGGCGATTCGGTGCATCAACTGGTCAATAACGTGCAGAACAACTCGCTGAAGATTCCAGCCCCGCGTCCCGGTGTCGAGGAATGGCCGATCATCGGCAAGAAGATCCACGACGTTTGGTCGAAGGCACATGCGGACCTGCCGGCGCTGGTTCAGAGCATGCAGCCGAAGATTGGCGAACTGACGAAAACAGCCCTGGGCTTCGTTGCCAGCATCGGTGGTGGATTGTTGCAGTTCATAGCCTCTTTCATCATTGCCGGGATCATCATGGCCTTCGGGCAGTCGGGCAGTCGCTGCAGCCAAGCGATCTTCGAGCGCATCGTCGGCAACACCCGCGGCGGCGAATTTGCCAGACTGTCCACGGCGACCATTCGTGCCGTCGCCCAAGGGGTTATCGGGGTGGCCTTTATCCAGGCCATCATCGTCGGCTTGGCCCTGCTGGTCGCCGGGGTTCCGTGGGCAGGTGCGCTGGCGGTGATCGTGCTGGTCCTCGGCATCGCCCAGGTTCCGGCGCTGATCGTGACCTTGCCCGCCATCGCATACATCTGGTCGAGCGGCGATTACGGCAATGCAGCGGCGATCGCCTACACCGTGGTGTTGTTTCTGTCGGGCATGGCGGACAACCTGCTGAAACCGCTGATGTTGGGAAGGGGGGTTGATGCGCCGATGCCGGTCATTCTGCTCGGCGCGCTGGGCGGCATGGCGAGTGCTGGAATCCTGGGGATGTTCGTCGGCGCCACCCTGCTGACACTGGGCTATCAGATCTTCATGGGCTGGGTGGCGGCCAATCCGAACGCTGGGCAGGCTCAGGCGGAAAGCGACGAGCAGTCGGCGAGCTGAATTGCCGGCCCAAACGGAAAGGTTCTCGTCGTCGGTAGACTTGGGAAAGGAGATGTCACATTGGCAAGCGCCGCAATCTACGATCCTGTTACTCGAAGCTGCACTAATACAATTGCGGTTTCCCTTTGCGTTAGTCGGTTCGGCGTAGCGACTGTGCATGTCGGCTTCGCTCCGGCAAGTCAATTGCCCGCAACGCAGACCGCTGGAGACTGCTGATGCAGGTGCAAGAACAGTCCGGGCCGTTACTATGATAGAGGTGATATCGTTAGGGGACCTGCACAACGCAACCCGGGCACCTTGATCGAAATTCCTCCGGCTTTACGGGCTCATCGATCACAAGCGGGCCCTGGTGGTAGGCAAGGAGAGGGCATTTGTGAAGGGCGCCTAGAAGCGTCGGGGCAGGCAAAGAGCGGAGTTATGAGCCGGACGGTGCGCTGGTCGGCCCGTTTCCTGAGGCCAGGGACATGAAGTTGGGACGTGCATCGCGTCGGTCCTTGTGCACGTCAGGTTTTGTCAAACTAACGCCTTTTGGCGGGAGATACACATGAAGAAGAAAAGCTTCACCAAATACTTTCAAACATTCATTTGCCTTCTATTTTCTCTGCAATGCCATGCCGCGTGTTGTGCCGCGTTTCCTGAGGACGCGCGCCCTCAGATCACAATCCCTGCACCTGAGTCTCCGCAGGCACAAAGATATCTTGGCCTGAAGGAAATGGAGCCGTTTGCGCTCTCAAAAGTAAATGCAAAAGTAATTATTATAGTGTTTTTTAACGCTTTATGCCCTCAATGCCATGCCAATGCGTCCATCGTAAACAAGCTCTATAATGTGATCCAGGATGACGAGCGTTTGCGAGATGTAAAGGTTATAGGAATAGCTGTCGGAAGCGACAAATCCCAGGTGGATGCTTTCAGGAAGAATTTCAAGGTCCCCTTTCCACTCTTTATCGACGAGGATTTTGCTATCTCCGCGGCCATGGGGGGAGTTGATACGCCCACTACTATTGTTCTGGCCACTAGCAATGGAAAGGTATTAGCCGGCCACATCGGAGTTATCAAGGATTTCGAAGGCTTTCTGAAAGAGTTGAGAACAATACACGAGAAGCTTTAGACAATGATCACCGACAAAGAAAGCAAAGACATCCTAGTCCAAAGGCCTGCCTCTTGGAGGTCACCGGTAGAGAAACTCGATGAAATTGCCCGGGCTGTTCAAAATGAAGTAGCTCCGCTGCGATGTATAGCCTTTGGAGAAAGTGACGCTGCGGATAATTCTTAAATGTGACCGAACTTCTGCGAAGACAGGTGTGAAAGAAGAAAGACTTATGAAGATGTTATGCCCGAGTTGTCTCGTCTAAGCAAAGAGCTGCGGAGGAAGCCCAAAGGTGGGAAGCGGATGACCCGTGGACAGGTTGCCGAGGAATTGAATAGGCGGGGATTCAAAAACAGCTTGGGCAGAGAATTCAATAGTCAGATAGTCCAGAACATTTTGCGTAAATAGGCCCCGAATCCCTCGAATCTCAATATTTACGTTGGAGCTGTTCTTTAACGAAGGTGAAGTGAGCACGGCAATAAAGCTCAAGAAGGAGACAACGATGAAAAGAAAACCATCTCGTTTGTTTATGGCTGCCGTGTTGCTTTACGCGCCGCTCCTTACCGGGGCGGCACGATGACTGGCCACAATGGCAATCATAGCTCGGTCGACGCGGACGAAGCTCTCGCGGGCTTAATGGAGGGCAACGCGCGTTTCTTGCGAGGTGAGCCACGCTGTTCAAGGGCGCCCAAAGAGGTGCTCGCCGATCTTGCCAAAGGCCAGCGGCCCTACGCGACCATCCTGGGCTGCAGCGACTCGCGGGTGCCGCCGGAGCTGATTTTCGATGTGGGATTCGGCGAGCTCTTCATCATTCGCGTGGCCGGTAACGTTGTGTCGCCCGAAGTCATGAGCAGCCTCCAGTACGCCGGCACGCACCTCAACACGCGGTTGTTCATGGTGCTCGGGCACCAAGGATGCGGCGCCGTACAGGCGGCGCTCGCTGCGAAATTTCAGGGCGCGCAGGAGCGCTCGCGCATCCAGTTGCTGCTCGATAACATCCTTCCGGGTCTTGGAGAAGTCGACCCGCGGCTTCCGCCACAGCAACAGCTTGAGCGTGCCGTCGAGGCCAACGTCCATTGGTCCATGCGCCAACTCGTTGAGACGCCTGAGGGCCGTGCGCGAATGGCCGAGGGCCGCGTGAAGCTGGTTGGCGCGGTGTGCGAAATTGCGACCGGGCTGGTCCGAATGCTCGCGTAGCGCCCGATGCGCTTAGTACGGGAAGAGAGCAACATGCTCGAGTCCGAGATGCTCACACTGCGGATTATGACGGAGAAAATCAAATGACATGGAATCGTCGGTACGTCGTCAAGAGTTACATCAGGGCCTCGCTGTGGCTCGTCCCTTTTTTCTCTGTAATGCTCTATACGGTGGTCCACCGCATTACGTATGCCATCGACGACTGGCTCCTGCGGACCGGACAAATTGACGAAAAGACCGCATTTTTTGGACTGACTATGGTGGGAGCACGGTCGGTGCTCGATACGATAGTCACGCTAAACCTTTCTTTCTTAGTATTCACATTCGGTTCGCTGCTCATCGCCATTCAAGTCGCGGGAGGGCAGTACACTCCACGTATCATCGCGACCACGCTTTTGCGGGACAACGCCATCCGGTTCACTGTCGGCTATTTTGTCTTCACAATGTTGTTCGCCACCAGGGTGTTGACCAGGATGGGTGGCGAGACAGTCCACCAGTTCAACACCTTTATTGCAATGGTGTTGGGGTTGGTCTCAATTGCGGTTTTCCTCTATCTGATCGACTACGCAGCGAGATTCTTGCGCCCCGTCAGCATCGTAAAGCGTGTGGGAGAGTCCGGGCTCGCGGTCATCAACAGCGTCTATCCGGAGTTAACCAAGTACCCCCGCTCCGTCGAGAGGTCCTCCAGGCCCGCATCCCCTGACCGAACCGTCGCCAAAGTGCGTGCCTCGGGGACTGTGCTTGCCGTGGATCTGGATGGGCTGGTCGCCCAAGCGAAGCAGGCCAATGGAATGATAGAGTTCGTCCCTCAGGTGGGCGACTTCGTAGCGGCTGACGAACCACTGTTTCATTTGTATGGCGCCGCCGGAACCATTGACGACCGCCAACTGCGGGCGGCAGTGGCGCTCGGGTCCGAACGCACTATCGAACAGGATCCGACCTTTGCCTTCCGCATCTTGGTCGATATCGCAATCAAGGCCTTATCGCCGGCCATCAATGATCCGACGACGGCCGTGCTCGCGATCGACCAGCTTCATCGTCTGCTTCGGAAGGTCGGCCTGCGACTCGTCAGCCGCGAGCAGATCTGCGACGAAACCGGCGAACCGCGGCTCATTTTCCGGACGCCGAACTGGGAGGATTTTGTGCAACTCACCTGCACCGAGATACGTCACTGCGGGGCGGGCAGCATCCAGATCATGCGGCGATTGCGTTCGATGCTGGAAAATCTCATACAAACCCTGCCGCCGCATCGACATGCGGAGTTGCGCCGGCAGGTGGAGCTTCTGGATCGCACGATAGAAGAACACTACTCTTTTCTCGAGGACCGAGTGCTTGCCCAGATTCCGGATTCGCAGGGGTTGGGAGGATCGTTGGGCGTGCAAGCCGCAATCAACGGGTCCAACCGCTCACGCCGGAGGACGCGACAAGTAAGGACTGTCCGCCATGCGTAAAGTCATCATGGGCTTCGTGGATTTCCGCGAATGGCTCCTGCCGCGGTATGCAGAGCTGTCCGAAGAACGCAAACAACCTCTAGAACGAACATCAGGAGGAGACACATGACCGCGGAAACTTTACGGCTTGAGGAAGCACGTGCAGGGAAAACGGAGTGGAAAAAATGGGGGCCATATCTCAGCGAGCGCCAGTGGGGGACGGTCCGCGAGGATTACAGCGAAAACGGAGATGCATGGAACTTCTTCACCCATGACCATGCCCGCTCGCGCGCCTACCGCTGGGGCGAAGACGGCATTGCCGGGATTTCCGACGACAAGCAGCGCCTCTGCTTCGCACTGGCACTGTGGAACGGGAAGGACCCCATTCTCAAAGAGCGGCTCTTCGGATTGACCAACAGTGACGGCAACCACGGCGAGGATGTGAAAGAGTACTACTTTTACCTCGACAGCACGCCGACACACTCCTACATGAAGTACCTCTACAAGTACCCCCAGGCTGCATTCCCCTACACCGACCTGGTGGAGACGAACCGCCGGCGCAACCGCAACGAGATGGAGTATGAACTCCTCGACACCGGGGTTTTCAATGACGACCGCTACTTCGACGTCTTCGTTGAGTACGCCAAAGGAAGTGCTGAAGACATCCTGGTGCGGATCACGGCGGCCAACCGGGGACCGGAAGCGGCATATCTGCATCTCCTGCCGACGCTGTGGTTTCGGAACGACTGGTCGAAGTGGATTGCCGAGTCTAACCGAGCTCCCGAGAAACCAAACCTCAAGCAGATCAAGGCACCCTCAGGCGCACGCGCGGTCGGAGCGGCTCATCCGCTGTTGGGTGAATTCATCTTTTACTGCGAAGGCGATGTGCCGTTTCTCTTCACCGAGAACGAAACAAATCACGAGCGGCTTTTCCCCGGGCAAAAGAACGAGAGCCCCTATGTCAAGGACGGCATCAACAACTGCGTGGTATTAGGCGAGCAAGCGGCGGTAAACCCGGACAAGACCGGCACCAAGGTCGCGGCGCACTACCAGGCCAACGTCGGCGCCGGTCAGACCAAAGTGATTCGCTTGCGACTCTCCAAAAGCTCGTCGGACCAACAGGGCAAACCCTTTGGCAAACAATTTGATGAAGTCTTCGCTGACAGGCTACGAGAAGCTGATGAGCTCTACAAGTCTGTCACGCCGGCATCAGTGAGTGAAGACACGGCCAACGTCATGCGTCAGGCCATCGCCGGCATGCTCTGGAGCAAGCAGTTCTTCTTCTTCGACGGTGACAACTGGCTGGACGAGCACCACTCCAACCCCCTTCATTCCGGATATCACGCCTCCCGGAACTGGGAGTGGTTCCACATGCTGAACGAGGACATCATCTCCATGCCCGACAAGTGGGAGTACCCGTGGTACGCGGCCTGGGACCTTGCCTTCCACACGCTGCCGCTCTCGATCGTGGACCCCGATTTCGCCAAGGAGCAGATGAAACTGATGCTCAAGGCCACCTACCTGCACCCCAGTGGCCAGATACCCGCGTACGAGTGGAACTTTAGCGACGTTAACCCGCCCGTCCATGCTTGGGCGACCCTGTTCCTCCATCGCACCGAGCAGGCCCTGTGCGGCGAAGTCGACCTGGACTTCCTCAAGGCGGCATTCAACAAGCTCGCGCTAAACTTTACCTGGTGGGTGAACCGCAAGGACCGGTTCGGCAAGAACGTATTCGAGGGAGGCTTCCTCGGACTCGACAACATCGGCGTCTTTGACCGCAGCGCCCCGCTCCCCACTGGTGGGCACCTGGAACAGGCGGACGGCACGGCTTGGATGGCCCTCTTCAGCCAGAATATGCTGGAACTCGCGCTGGAGATCGCCAGCCACGACAGCAATTACGAAGACATGGTCGTGAAGTTCGCGGAGCATTTCTACTATATCGCCCGGGCCATGAACCGGTCCGACGGAATGTGGGACGAGGAGGACGGCTTCTACTACGACATCCTGAGACTTCCTGACGGAAGCGCCACGCGACTCAAGGTGCGCTCGATGGTGGGGCTCCTGCCCCTTTGCGCCACCACGGTGATCGAAAAATGGCAGCGGGAGCGCGTCCCCCAAGCGACGGCTCAGTTGCTGGAAAGATTGCGTCGGATTCCCGAGCTTTTTGAAACTATGCACCCCATGGGTCCAGGGCATTTGGGCGTGGCCGAGCGCGGGATGATGGCCCCGGTTAACCCGGAGCGGCTGCGCCGGATCCTTACGAAGATGCTTGACGAGAAAGAGTTCCTGAGCCCCTACGGCATCCGCTCGCTCTCCAAGTTCCACGAGCGGCACCCTTACATTTTCCACGTACACGGCCAGGAGTACCGGGTGGAC
Source organism: Syntrophobacteraceae bacterium (assembly GCA_052143075.1). Classification (GTDB taxonomy): domain Bacteria; phylum Desulfobacterota; class Syntrophobacteria; order Syntrophobacterales; family Syntrophobacteraceae; genus SbD1. The sequence continues at coordinate 10,894 of JBKQTS010000110.1, forward strand.
TACCTGCCGGCCGAGTCGAACACCGGCATGTTCGGCGGCAACTCCAACTGGCGGGGGCCGATCTGGATGCCGGTCAACGCGCTCATCATCCGGGCACTCCTTAACTTCTACCTCTACTACGGAGACAACTTCAAAATTGAATGCCCCACGGGGTCCGGTAAAATGATGAACCTCTTCGAAGTGAGTAAGGAGATCGCCGACCGGCTCACTCGGGTCTTCACCCGCGACTATCAGGGCCGGAGACCCGTGTACGGCGAAACGCAGAAGTTCCAGAGCGACCCCCACTGGCGCGACCACATCCTCTTCTACGAATACTTCCACGGCGATAATGGTGCGGGACTTGGCGCGAGCCATCAGACCGGCTGGACCGGGCTCGTGGCTAAATTTATCCAGCTCTACGGCCTTCTGGATCCCAAGCGGGTCCTGGAGGTGGGCAAGGAAGCCGGGTTCCGGCAGGGCGCCTAGGGGCGCCGGGGCAGGCAAGGAGTCGAGCTATGAGCCGGACGGTGAGCTGTGAAGCCCGTTTCCTGAGGCCAAGGCCATGAAGTTGCGACGCGAGACGATCGTGACGGCACTGGCGGCCCTGGTGATCGCAGCCGCGATACCGTTTGCGATCATGGATACCATCGAGACGGGCCGCGTGTACCTGTTCTCAAGGCAGTTCCTGGAGGAATTGCCGCGACGGTTCACAGGACCAGGACGTTTGCGCTTCATCCTGCAGCCAATGTTCGCCATCCTCCTGGGAGTGCGCGGGGGACTCGCCGATGCAAAGGCGGGACACCAGCTCTACCTGTTTGGTCTGCTCTTCGATGCTGGACGTCGAAGAGAATTGCTGCGAAGCGGAGCGGCGGCCGTCGAAACTTTGCTCGCCATGGGGATCATCATGGACGTTGTATTTCAACTCGTCCTCTACCGGGAGGTGCATCCAGGCGCGGCCCTGGTGGTTGGACCGATTCTCGTTTGTCTCCCCTACGGACTATCCAGGGCACTTACGACAGGCTTGGTGCGACGGTTGGGAGAGTAGGGAATGGTGGTGGAAACACCTCGCTATCCCGGAAAATGAAGTTCTTTTGCAGGCAGTGAACAGAAGCGATCAAATAAGGGAGCAATTTATGTCACTCTGGCCGAAACACCCGCTCATTTACGAGATCAATACCTGGGTATGGCTTGATGAGCTCAGCCTGAGGGAGGGGCGATCCCTGACCCTTGCATCGGTTCCCGATGCCGACTGGGACCATATCGCCTCGCTTGGCTTTGATGCAGTGTGGCTCATGGGGGTCTGGGAGCGCAGCCCCGAAGGCATCCGGATCTCCATGGCAAACGACGGGCTTCTGGCCGACTTTCACCGGGCGCTGCCCGATTTCACAGAGCGAGACAACGTGGGTTCCCCCTACTGCGTGCGTCGCTACGTGGTCGCTGCCCACCTGGGAGGCCCCGAGGCCCTGGCCGAAGCCCGAAATAAACTTGCTAAGCGGGGGGTGCGTCTTATTCTCGATTTTGTGCCCAACCATGTGGCACCCGATCATCCATGGGTAACCACGCATCCCGAGTATTTCATCCAGGGAGACGACGAGGACGTGCGCCGGGACCCTGCTTCATTTGTTCCAGCCGGGGGAAGAGTGCTGGCCTGTGGCCGAGACCCCTACTTTCCTGCCTGGCCCGACGTGCTCCAGCTCAACGCGTTCGACCCGGGTCTGCGAAGCGCGGCCGTCAATACGGTGCAGGAGATCGCCGATCAATGCGACGGCGTACGCTGCGACATGGCCATGCTCATGATGAACAACGTCTTCGAGCGGACCTGGGGCGATCGTGCGGGAACAAGGCCAGACTCGGACTACTGGCCTCATCTCATCCCTGCGGTCAAGGAGAGACACCCTGCGTTTCAGTTTATCGCCGAGGCTTACTGGGACATGGAGTGGGAACTGCAGCAGCAGGGATTTGACTATTGTTATGACAAACGGCTCTACGACCGCCTGGAGCACGACCCGGCGGAGACCGTGCGGCTCCATCTCTGCGCAGACCTGCCCTATCAGGAAAAGCTTGTTCGCTTTATCGAAAATCATGACGAACCCCGAGCATCTGCCGCCTTCACGCCGGAAAAGCACCGGGCGTCTGCTGTGACGGCCCTGACGCTTCCCGGGGCATGCTTGATTCATGAAGGCCAGATGGAGGGCCGGCGGATCCGTCTGCCGGTCTTTTTGGCTCGGCGTCCGGAGGAGTTGCCTGACTCCGACTTGCTTGCGTTCTACCGGACCTTGCTTATGACATTTTCCAGGGGGAATTTCCTTTTGGGCACATGGAGACTCTGTGAGCGATCGGGATGGCATAGTAACGACAGTTATTTGAATCTCGTTGCCTGGTGCTGGCAGAAAGGAAATTCGCGTTGCCTGGTTGCGGTGAACCTCTCCAATACGGCCTCTCAGTGTCTTGTCAAGATTCCGTGGGACGATCTCAATGCCAGGACCTGTCGGTTGAAAGACGCGTTCACTTCGGCGGAATACGAAAGAGACAGCGATCAGGTGCGCGGTTCTGGTCTATATGTAGATATTCCAGCATGGGGATTTCATTTACTTGAATGGCTTTAAACAGGTGTTTGTAACTTCGGGTTTCGACGGGGTTTTAACCCCGGAACCATCTGGCGAATGGGACACAAGGGCTTCAGGTCCTCTGGACGTCCGGAGGGACATTAAGGACTGCAGACCGGTGCCCCAGACCATGGACCAGCCAGAGCAATGTCTGGAAATCCGGGAAGCGTGAGCTTCGTCCTGGCCAGCCTGACCACCTGCCGGAACTTGAAGGGACGCTGCACAGATGAAAAAATCGGCATTCATTCTTCTGTCCATGTTCATCGTCGTTCTCAGTGGCTGTAGTGGTCTAACGGTCGCGGACACGCCCAGCCTGTTAGCGCCAGGGTTCACTCGATCTGAAGTCCTGGGTTTTGTGGCAGGATTTGGAACGACCTTTGCCGCAGTGCCGGACCTTGTTGCCATGCTCAGACGTCGCTCCAGCAAGGGCATGAACCCGACCATGGCGGCAATTATGGGTACCTTCCAAGTCCTGTGGATCTGGTACGGCTTGTTGATCGTTTCCAGACCGGTGGTGCTCTGGAATCTAACCGCCGTGGTGACCAACTCGTTCAGCGTAGTTGCCTATTTTCACTTTGCCCGTGAGGAACGCCGAAAGGATACCTAGCGAAGCGCATTCAGGTGGCGAGCTGTCATTACTTCGATAGTGCTCATGATGGGCGGCTCAGCAGGATTAGCGAACCGGGATTTACAGTGGCGACACCAAGTGCCCCCCCACTAGTATAACGTTTCAAAATAGTTACATATTGGACTCTGCCAAATCAAATTTTTTCCACCGGTCAACAACCGGAGCAGCGTTGATTTCGGCAATTCCTCTGAGAATTCGTTCTTGCAGTTCTTCAATCGACTGAACGCGTATGTGCTTCAAGAAAGTACGGGCCATTTTGCCAAATGACGTTTCGACCAAGTTCAGCCAAGAGCCATGTTTCGGAGTATGCACATAAACGAAACGATTGGGCCTCGTGGCCAAAAAAGCCATAGTTTCTCTGGAGATGTGTGCGGAATGATTATCCAAGATGATCCGAATAATGCTCTACAGAGGAACTCCAAAGGCAAATTGCGTCAGCTCCAGCCCCCTCCCCGACCGAAAAAAGAGGCTCTATTGTACTAAAGTACAATTGCGCAATTCCCGCCTCTGTGAAATCTTACTGGCAAGAGACATTTCAAATCATAACGGTTTTCATAAGTTCTGCAATCGCGGCGTGTAGTCTAACTCTTTCGCAAGAGAGTCAAAATGCCCTTTTTCGCTTAGCTCCTTCACAACTTGAAGGGAGAATTTTTGCGAGTGCCGAGGTCTTTATCAAGCAAGATACGGTAATGGCATCAAAAGAGGAGCGGCCGAAACGAGCTTGAATGGACTAAGTTCAAGTTAATTCGGCCTCGTGGTCAACGGCCGGGACTTAACTACCTAATCATTCTTGCTGGTTCTCTACAACGCCAGAAAAGGAGACAAAAATGAGAAAGATGCTGATTTTTGGGATCGCGATTTCCCTGGTCCTTGTTAGCGGTGGGCTTTTCAGCGCACAGGCAGGTTGCTTTAGCTGGCTCTCTCCCTGTAACTGGCATTCACCCTGTGCTGTCACCTCACATGAAGCGGATACGTCGCCGGCGCTAGATTTCAATTGGAGGCCAAATCCATGCCATTGTGGATTGAGCTGGCTCAGTCCTTGCTGCTGGCACTTCCCATCTTGCGGTTCCGGTTCGAGAGATGCGGATGCGGCGCCAAAGGACGCGTATCCTCCTACCGCTCTGAGATAGATGGGCTCGTCATCTCTTTAGTGACTTTATTAACAAACCCTGCCATCGGGGACATGCAGGTTGAGGTCCCCGTGGCAGTGGGCATCAACATGTCAGCGTTCAAAGGACCACGTGGTGCTCCACGCGCTGGAAGATCAAGAGGGCATAGATGTGGCCAATGGGGACAAACCCGACCGGATACATCTGGACACCACTCAGTACTAGCGAATGGCTCATTTGATGACTTGTTTAGGATGTTAAGGCAGAAAACTGCTCAGATGTGTGAATCTAACCATTGCCGAGAGCCATGAGACCTCCTGATCCAAGGTAAACGTATACCTCGATCTGGAAGACTAGGACCGGGTATTAGTGCTTTCACACTGGGAAAGCCGCGAGGAATTGGACACCTATCTTCGATCCGATAAATTCGGTGCGCTATTGGGAACAAGAATACTTCTGGGTTCGGCCTTGCTGGCTTTCATGGACAAGGTGGCCACGCGCGAAGGCATCGAGGCCATCATGGCGCCGCGCGTCGCCGGTTGCATTGTAGTTTAGGGTCTCCGAGCGTTACCGCCAGGCTCATATGAAAACTTGGCACGACGTGCACCAGCATTCCAGGCATTCGAGTTTAGATAGCTCCCAAGTAATCCCCTTAAGAGGAGCCCACCAATGAGCGAACTGATGCATGCAGCACAGGATGCGTCCCCGGTTTTTACAGACGGTTTCCTTATCCACCTGGACAAAATGAGCGGCAATGGTGTTATCCGCGCCGTGCAACCTGGAAGAGCTCGACATCAACCTTCCGAGGGTATGGATATCTCTGACGATGAAGTCAGAAAAGAATTGGAGTCCATACTGGATAGCCCGGAGTTTAAAAACAAGCCAATGCTTTGCGGGTTTCTCAAGCATGTCGTGGATGAAACGCTTGGCGGACGGACTCATGAGATCAAAGGTTATACGGTGGCGACTGAAGTTTTCGGCAGAAGGAAGGATTTCGATCCAACCATAGATCCAATCGTCCGTATCCAGGCAGGAAGACTCCGCAGGACACTGGAGAGCTACTACTCGGGCCGTGGCAGACAGGACCAATTGAGAATTGATATTGGCAAGGGAAGCTATGTGCCAACATTCTCGAGGCTAATCCCCGAAAAGTCGCAGATGGGGCAGTCTCAGCGGTCTCTCTCAATGCTTCTTCCAGATGGGGAAATATCTCAGGAACTTGCCGAAGTTATTCCTCTCCTCACTGGGACTGGTCCCTCAATTGCCGTGATGCCCCTCGCCAACCTGGCAAATGATCCGGATCAAGAATCCCTGGCATGCGGCCTGACCGAGGAGCTTATGAGTGAGCTAGCCCACTGCGGTCTACAGGTTAACTCGTTTCACTCCGTTATGCAGTGGAATGAAAAATCTATTGATGCAAGACAGGCAAGGCAAGAGTTTGGGGTGAGGTTCTTTCTTGAGGGAAGCCTTCGAAAAGAGGGGCAGACTATCAAGTTCACCCTCAGGCTGATCGACACAGCCACTCTGATGCAGATATGGGGGGAGCAGTACAAACGTAATCTGGAGTCATGCAGGGTAATCGATTTACAGGAAGAGATTGCCCGAAGTGTTGCAGACAAGATAGGAGGCCTCCTTTGGAACAATCAGGGACCCTCCAAGGAATGAGTTTCTGAGGAACACAACCCCATCCCTTGGGGTTAGGATCGCGGCTCTATTCGAGAGCAGACCTTTTCGGATTTTTGTGGTGAACCTTACAACTTAACGTTTTTCCACTTCATCTATAGCTATAATATCATTAGCAAAACGCGAGACTGACTTTTGAATTTTTGAGCGTCGTATTCGGCGTGTACACGATCATTGCCGTTTCATTTTACTGCATCCCTTGAGCCAATTGTCTGTTGGGAGCGTGAAGGACCATTGAGGAAGCGGACCGTGAATCAAGTTGAACTGGATTTTTCCATATCGCAACTGGGGAAATGCCGCATCCCGTCTCCCATGCCCAGCATGCATTTTGTTGATGACAATGACCATGTGCTCTACGACAACAACCTTCAGAAAATCCAAGAGTATTTCAATGCAGGCAAGCCCCCGCCACTGTTTGAAAAGGCGGGCCCCAGGGAGAGGATCTACTTCGACCCTTCCAAATTGAAATGCGGGGTTGTGACGTGCGGGGGCCTTTGCCCTGGTTTGAATGATGTCATTCGCGCCATCGTGATGAGCCTTTTTCACCATTACGGAGTGCAGAGCATATGCGGATTTCCATTTGGATATGAAGGACTTAACTACAGGCACAAGCACGCGCCGATCGAATTGACTCCCAAGTCGGTGGCAAGGATTCACGAACATGGAGGGACGATCCTGGGTTCTTCGCGCGGACCCCAGGAGGTCTCTGAAATGCTAGATACGCTGGAACGGATGAAAATAGGGATCCTTTTCACCATAGGAGGGGATGGTACCTTGCGTGGAGGACAGGCGATCGCTGAAGAAGTTGTGAGGCGCCAACTGGAGATCGCCGTAATCGGTGTCCCGAAAACAATCGACAATGACATATCCTATGTGCAGAGGTCCTTCGGATTTGAAACGGCTGTTACGGAAGCCGGGAAATCGATCGTTTCTGCCCACACTGAAGCATTAGGGGCGAGGAATGGGGTTGGCCTGGTGAAGCTCATGGGACGTGAATCGGGCTTTATTGCGGCCTTTACTGCTCTGGCTTACAACGATGTAAATTATTGCCTTATTCCGGAGGTCACATTTACGTTAAAGGGTTTTCTCGAGAGCCTTGAGGGGCGGTTGGACAGGAAGGGGCATGCCGTTGTGGTGGTGGGGGAGGGGGCAGGTCAGGATTTAATGGAGAAAACGCTACAGCGTGACCCTTCAGGAAATATCCGTTTTGGTGATATCGGGAACTTCCTGCGCGATCAGATTAATACGCACTTCAGAGACGCCGGGAAAGAGATCAATCTGAAATACATCGACCCCAGCTACACCATACGAAGCGTCCCGGCCAATGCTCACGACTCCGCGTTCTGCCTGGCTCTTGGCCAGAATGCGGTGCATGCCGGCATGGCTGGGCGAACCAACATGGTGGTGGGCGACTGGGGTGGCGCATTCACACATGTACCGATTCCCATTGCAGTATCCAAACGAAAGAAGATCGATCCAACCGGATGGCTGTGGGACACGGTCCTGGCCTCTACGGGTCAACCGAAAACGATATAACCGTCGCAGCGCACAGTATCCCGAGGGACACCGGTCAACGCATGTTATCTCTGTTGACCCCTTCTAACGGCGACATGGGACTGTTTGCGCTCCACTCATCACTCTTCTTCATGGGGTTATCGGGATCGGCCGGTAAAGACCCCCGTGAGGAGAAAGGGCTGAAGGGCTGGAATGAACAACCAACCTGCATGGGAGGTTCACTATGTCAATTCCCAAGATTGCAATCAATGGTTTTGGCCGCATCGGGCGGATTGTTACCCGGATCGCCAAGATGCGCAAACACTTCAATGTGGTGGCGATCAATGACCTGACCAGCCCGGAGCATCTCGCCTACGCGTTCAAATACGACAGTGTCCACGGGTTGTACCCGGGTGAGGTTCATCTCGATGGCGACATTCTGACCATAGACGACGACCCTTTCAAAGTGCTGGGCGAGAAAGATCCGGAGAAGCTTCCATGGCGCGAGTTGGGGGTGGACTATGTCATTGAGAGCACTGGAAGGTTCCGCAAAATCAGCGAACTCGAAAGTCATCTCCGGGCGGGCGCCAAACGCGTGATCGTGACGGTGCCCACCAAAGATTATCTGGAGAGTACCGTTGTGCTCGGCGTTAACGATCATGTGTTGACCAAAGACGCAAGAATCATCAGCAATGCCAGTTGTACTACAAACTGCGCGGCGCCGCTGGCTTTGGTCCTGCACCGGGAATTTGGCATCAAGCGCGGACTCCTGACTACCGTGCATGCGTTCACAGCCGACCAGCGGCTGGTGGATACGCCGCACAAGGACTTTAGGCGCTCACGCCATGCCAGCATGAACATCATTCCGACGGAGACCGGGGCGGCGCGCGCTATCGGCCGAGTCATTCCCGAACTGGCTGGCAAGCTTGACGGGATGGCCATGCGGGTTCCGGTGCCGGACGGAAGCGTCGTGGACCTTACGGTGGAGCTCAACACGGAAGTGACGAAGGAGGAGGTGAACGAAGCGGTTCGGAAAGCGGCTGAGGGCTATCTCGAGGGCATACTCCAGTATCAGGAAGATCCCGTTGTCTCCACCGACATTATTGGTAACAGCCACTCGAGCATCTTCGACCCCGCGCTCACTCAAATCATGGAAGGCACGCTCGTCAAGGTGATCGCATGGTATGACAACGAGTGGGGATACAGTTCACGTGTGGAGGATCTGATTTCACGCCTGGCTGCGCTCGACGGTTTGATGGTGAACTTCGGAGGCTGAAGAACAGGAGGCCTGCGGAGAAAGCCTGTCTCCCGTTTCGACGACGCATTCCGCCACCGGGGGTATCCATACATGCTTTCCCATGAAAGGGACACGGTATGCCAATTGCCGATTATAAGACTTACTGTAAAATGCTCGATAGAGCAAAGGAGGGCCGCTTTGCCTACCCGGCCATCAATGTCAGCTCCCTCACCACCGCCAACGCTGTCTTGAAGGGATTGGCCGAGAGCCGGAGCGACGGAATCATCCAAGTTTCGACGGGAGGAGCGGCTTTCGCATCCGGATCGTCGGTGAAGGACATGGCGATGGGCGCCATATCCATCGCCGAGCACGTTCACAGGGCCGCCGCCCGTTACAACATTTATGTCGCTCTGCACACCGACCATTGCCAGGCTCAGATGCTGGAAAGCTTTCTCATCCCCCTTGTGGAGGAAACGGAGCGGCGCCGCGAGGCCGGGCTCCCCAACCTTTTCAACAGCCACATGTTTGATGGGAGCGCCCTGCCCCTCAATGAAAATCTGGACATCGCCGTTCCGCTTCTCGAGCGTTGCCGCCGAAGCGACCTGATCCTGGAAGTCGAAGCCGGGGTTGTCGGCGGAGAAGAGGATGGAATCAAAACGGAAGGTGCGCCTGCCGAGAAGCTTTACACCACTCCCGGGGATATGTTGGAAGTGGCTCGCCGATTGGGTGCCATCAAAGGAGCACGGTTTCTCCTTGCCGCCACGTTTGGCAATGTGCACGGAGTCTATAAACCCGGACATGTCAAGCTCAAACCATCTATTCTCAAAGATGGCCAGGATGCCGTGGAAAAAGAATACGGCAGGGATGCCAGGTTCTATCTCGTTTTCCATGGCGGCTCCGGTTCACTTCCGGAGGAGATTCACGAGGCTATTGATTACGGCGTCGTGAAGATGAACATCGACACCGACACTCAGTATGCCTTCACGCGGGCCGTCGCCGACCACATGCTCAGGAACTATGACGCGGTGCTCAAGGTAGACGGTGAAGTGGGCAACAAGAAGAAATACGACCCCCGATCCTACCTCGCACTGGCCGAGGCGGCTATGGCCGAGAGGGTCAAGGCGGCCGTCACTGCCCTCCGGGGCGCAGGCACCACTTTCTGTACCGCACAATAGTGGTCTTCCGGCAGGTTGAAGGTTCAAGGCAGTTTTCGCTCAATGGGTTTCTACCTGTCCGCAACGGGGGTTCGTGTCCCTGGGACATCAGAACTATGGAGTCACGAGATGGCGAAAGAATCCAAATCCAGGCAATCGGCAACAGATCTTTCCACCGGCGGTCGCTCAGACATGAGCATCGAAGGTTTGAGACGCACTTTTCGCCAACACGTCTTTTACACACAGGGGCGGTTTCCGAAGGGCGCCAGCAAAAACGACCTCTACATGGCTCTTGCCTACACAGTGAGGGATCAGCTACTGCACCGTTGGATCAAGACCGTTGAGCAACTGGGTAGAGAAGACATTAAGATAGTCGGTTATCTCTCGGCTGAATTCCTTCTTGGCCCCCACTTGGAAAACAACCTGATCAACCTCGGCCTCTACGAAAATGTCCGCAGGACTGCGGAGGAAGAGGGCATCGATATCCAGGCCATCTTCGACCAGGAGGAGGAGCCTGGGCTTGGCAATGGGGGGCTGGGCAGGCTGGCGGCTTGCTACCTGGATTCCCTCGCTACCCTTGAGATTCCTGCCATTGGATATGGCATACGCTACGAGTTCGGTATTTTCGACCAGGAGATCCGAGACGGCTGGCAGGTGGAGCGAACTGACCAGTGGCTCCGGTTAGGCAACCCTTGGGAGATGGCCCGACCAGAGATCTCCTATCACGTGAATTTTGGGGGTCACACGGAGCCTTATGAAGACGATCATGGCCTCTACCGGCTTCGATGGATTCCCAACCGCACTGTTAAGGGTGTCGCATACGACACCCCAATACTTGGATACCGCGTGAACACATGCAATCTGTTACGCCTCTGGAAAGCTGAAGCCGTTGAATCCTTCGAGTTTGAGGCTTTCAACGTAGGTGACTACTACGGCGCCGTGGACCAGAAGATCTACTCGGAAAACATCACCAAGGTGCTCTACCCCAACGACGAGCCAATCCAGGGCAAACAGCTGCGACTTGAACAACAGTATTTTTTTGTTTCCTGCTCCCTCCAGGACATATTGAGAATTTACAAACTGCTTGGCGGCGACCTGAGTGAGTTTTCAAGCCACTTTGCCCTTCAGCTCAACGATACGCACCCTGCCATAGGCGTTGCTGAACTGATGCGCCTTCTCATCGACGAAAACGGTATGGATTGGGACACGGCATGGAAAATCACCTGCAACACTTTCGGCTATACCAATCACACCCTTCTGCCGGAAGCCCTCGAGAAGTGGCCGGTTAATCTGTTCGCCGGTCTTTTCCCCAGGCACATGGAAATTATTTTCGAAATCAACCGACGTTTTCTCGAGGAAGTCAAGAACAGATTCCCGGAGGATGCGGGACGGGTTGCCAAAATGTCGATCATCGACGAAAGCGGTGAGCGTTATGTGCGTATGGCGCATCTGGCCTGCGTCGGCAGCCATGCTATCAACGGGGTGGCCGAGCTCCACACCCAGTTGCTCGAGGAAGACGTTTTGCGTGACTTCTACGAGATGATGCCTGAAAAATTCAGCAACAAAACCAATGGAGTCACACCGCGCCGTTTTATGGTTCTAAGCAATCCCGGACTGAGCCGGCTTATCTCCGGGAAAATCGGTGATACCTGGGTAAGCAAGCCTGAGGAGCTAAGGCAGCTCGAGCAGTTTGTCGACGATAGCACTTTTCGCGAGGAGTGGCGTCGGGTGAAATTCGAGAACAAAAAAAATCTCGCCCGGCTGATCCGGGAACGCACCGGGATTGAAGTTGACCCATCTTCGATTTTTGATATCCAGGTGAAACGGCTCCACGAGTACAAACGCCAGCACCTGAACGTCTTCCACATCATAGCTTTATATAACCGAATCAAACAGGATGCCGCGTACGACATGCATCCCAGGACCTTTATCTTCGGAGGGAAAGCGGCACCTGGGTATTTCATGGCCAAGCGGATCATCAAACTGATCAACTCTGTCGCCGAGGTGGTCAACAATGATCCAACTGTGAAAGGGAGGCTCAAGGTCGTCTTCTTCCCCGACTTCAACGTCAAGAGCGCGAAGTTCGTTTACCCCGCCGCCGATTTGTCTGAACAGATCTCCACTGCAGGAAAGGAGGCCTCAGGAACTGGAAATATGAAGTTCTCCATGAATGGGGCCCTGACAATCGGAACTTTGGACGGGGCTAACGTCGAAATCAGAGAAGAAGTGGGTGCCGAGAATTTTTTCCTGTTCGGACTGACAGCCGGGGAAGTCTACACGCTACAGAAAAACGGATATCAGCCCTTGGAGTATTACAAGGGCAACCCAGAGCTTCAGGGAGTCATCGAGCGCATCGGTTCGGGCCACTTTTCCAATGGCGATCAGGAACTGTTTAAACCTTTGGTCGATTCACTTCTGTTCCACGACACGTTCATGTTGTTCGCTGATTTCGGGGCCTATGTCGATGCACAGTCAAAAGTCGACGAAGCGTATCGCGACCCGGAACGCTGGACACGGATGTCCATTCTCAACGTTGCACGCATCGGCAAATTCTCCTCCGACCGGGCAATCCGTGAGTATTGCAGGGACATTTGGAACGTCAAAGCACTCCCTGTATCTTTGGATTGACGGGGGACCATTGACTTGGCCGTCTTGCACTAAGCCCTGGAACACGTGAAACGGCAATCGCTGAGGTCCTGGCGCCCTTAACGCCTTTTCGCGGTACAAAATGCAAATCGAATGCAGGCGTAAATCCCTTCCGGGGGAAAAAAGATGGGATCTTTTCAAGGAGCCAAAGAGTGGGAACGATTCGAGGGCGCCCCATGGCCCCTCGGGGCGACCTGGATGGAATCGGAGAGGGCGTATAACTTTGCGCTGTATTCGCGCAACGCTGAAAGCATCGCTCTGCTCCTTTACACCGAGAACGATCCTGCCAACCCGGTCCACAGTTATGTTTTCGACCAGATCTTCAATAAGACCGGCCTGATATGGCATTGCCGGGTCCCAGAGGACGAGCTCCGTGGCGCCACACTCTACGCATTCCGGGTTGATGGACCTTACGATCCGGTCAGAGGCCACCGGTTTGACGCCCAGAAGGTGCTCCTCGATCCCTTCGCAGTTTCAGTCTATTTCCCACCGGAATACAGCAGGGCTTCGGCCTCGGCGCCGGGGCCCACAAATGGTATGGCTCCTCTTGGGCGGCTCTTCAGGGACCCAACGTCGTTCGACTGGGGTGAGGAACCGCATCCTCGCCGAACCGACGATCTCATAATCTACGAGCTCCACGTCAAGGGATTTACGGCGAGGGCCAATTCGGGAGTCAGCCCTGAAAAACGGGGAATGTTCGCCGGGCTCGCGGAGAAGATTCCGTATCTCAAGGACCTCGGGATTACCGTGGTGGAGCTCCTTCCCGTTCATCAGTTCGATCCTCAAGAGGGCAATTACTGGGGGTACATGCCCCTTAATTTCTTTTCGCCTCACCACGGCTACGCCGCTGGCGACCCCGTCCGGGAGTTTCGGGCGATGGTGAAGGCTTTTCATGCCGCCAGGATCGAGGTGTGGCTTGACGTGGTCTACAACCATACCAGCGAGGCCGGCGCCGATGGTCCCACCCACTGCTACCGCGGCATAGACAACGGAAGCTACTACCTCCTTAGGCGGGATACCGGCGATTACATCAACGACACCGGCTGCGGGCACACGATGAATTGCGCGCATCCCATTGTTCGGGTGCTCATCATGTCCAGCCTTCAACATTGGGCGAAAGACATGCGCGTGGACGGGTTCCGCTTTGATCTGGCCTCGATATTTACGCGCGCACTCGACGGCTCCGTCAACACCCTGGACCCGCCGCTCATCGCTGAAATCAGTCTGCTCGCATACATGCGTGACGTAAGAGTCGTGGCGGAGGCCTGGGATATCGGGAGTTACTTGCTTGGCCGAAGCTTCCCCGGTCTCATGTGGCGGCAGTGGAACGGGAAATTCCGCGACGACATCCGTGCCTTCGTGAAAGGCGACGCGGGAATGGTCGGGGATTTAATGCGGCGCTTGTACGGCAGTGATGACCTTTTTCCGGATGGTCCCGTGGAGGTCTACCGCCCGTACCAGAGCGTGAATTTCGTCACCGCCCACGACGGTTTCTGTCTCTACGACCTGGTCGCGTACAACCAAAAACACAACGAAGCCAACGGACACAACAACACGGACGGGACTAACGATAACTTGAGCTGGAATTGCGGCTGGGAAGGTGATGCAGGGGTTTCTCAGGAAGTCATGGCGCTGCGAAAGCAACAGATCAAGAACTTCTTCTGTCTGCTCATGCTCGCCAACGGAACCCCCATGTTCTGCGCCGGTGATGAATTCATGAACACCCAGAAGGGAAACAATAATCCCTACAACCAGGACAATGAAATCACCTGGGTGGATTGGGATCTTCACGATCGCAACAGGGATATGTTTCGTTTTTTTAAATTGATGATCGCTTTCCGGAAAACCCATCATTCCATCGGGCGGGGCCGCTACTGGCGTGAAGACGTCCAATGGTATGGAACAACTGCCGGGGTGGACCTTTCCGGGGATTCCCGCGCTCTCGCCTACTTTCTGCGGGGGTCGCGTCTTAGAGACAACGACCTCTACGTGATGTCCAATGCATACTGGGAGGACCTGGCTTTTACCATTCAGGAAGGTCAGGCGGGCGAGTGGCGACGCGTTGCGGATACCAGCCTTGCCAGCCCTGATGATATTGCGGAGGCAGGCAAAGGATATCTCATTTCAAGCCTCCGGTATCTGGTGAAGGCACGCTCGATAGTGGTGCTGGAGCGGTGAAAAATGCAAATCTCTCAGACGATCAAAATACCGAAAGGATAATGAATGAAAGCGGGAATTGTGGGCTGCGGGTTTGTCGGCAGCACGGCTGCTTACACGCTGGCGCTGAGGGGACTGGTGAGCGAGCTTGTGCTGATAGACATCAACGCAAAAGCGGCCAAGGCCCACGCCGAGGATATCCTACATGCAACCCCTTTCGCACGAGCTGTGCGCGTTGTCGCCGGAGACTACCGCCTACTTGAGCAAGCGGATGTGGTCATCCTCTGTTGCGGGGTAGGCCAGCGACCGAGTGAAACACGATTGCAGCTCCTCGAGCGCAATGCAGCCGTTTTCTCCGCAGTTGTCGGACAGGTGCTTCGATATGCGCAGGACCCGATTCTGCTCGTGGCATCCAACCCGGTGGACATCATGACCCATGTGACTGTGAAACTCTCCGGACTGCCCCCGGAAAAGGTCATCGGAAGCGGTACCATACTCGACACGGCCCGCTTCCGAGCCCTGTTGGGAGAACTCCTAGGGGTCTCTCCAAGTTCAATTCATGCATATGTACTCGGAGAACACGGGGATTCCGAGGTCCTGGCATGGTCGAGTGTCAAGGTCGGCGGGGTGCCCATAACGGATTTTGCACGGCAGATGGGACGAAACCTCACCGAAGAGGTTATGAACAGGATCACTCATGGAGTACGCAGGGGCGCTTACAGCATCATTGAGGGTAAAGGGGCCACGTATTTCGGGATTGGCGCCGGTCTTGCCCATATCGTTCAATCCATTCGCGACGACGAGCGGCGTATTCTTACCGTATCGGGTCTGACCAGCGACGTGGCCGAGTTCAAAGGGACCTGCCTTTCTCTGCCCCGTCTGGTCGGGGCCAGTGGCATCATGGCGGAGTTCGGACCTGATCTCTCCATTGCGGAACGTGAAGGCTTGAGGAAAAGTGCCGAAATCCTCCGTGAAGCGGTAAACGAACTTGCGCTCGACGGTCCGGTCCAGAGCGCTGAGACGCCATGAGAGACTTCGGCGACAGCGGACTATCGGCCTATGCGGAGAAGTCCGGAGTGGGGCATCCGGCTGTGATCCACTGCCTTATCGAAGGAGAACAACAATGACCCTTCCACTCGCCAAGACCAAGATCGTGTGCACCATAGGACCGGCCTCACAGTCCCCTGACATTATGGAGAAGCTGCTGCTGGCCGGCATGAACATAGCTCGGCTCAATTTCTCCCACGGCGATTTCCTGGGCCACAAAGAGGTAATCCAGAACCTTCGCACAGCGTCCAGAGCCACCGGACGCCGTCTTGCTATTATGGCGGACCTGCCCGGCCCCAAGATGCGCATTGGGAAGCTCGACTCTGAACCGATACGACTGCAGCCGGGCGACTCTTTCACTCTCACTACAGACGACATCGTCGGTGATGCCCACAGGGTCTCCGTTACCTTTACCCACCTTCCCCAAGTGGTGAAGCCCGGCGACACGCTCTACTTGAACGACGGTTTGATCCAGGTCGATGTTGACCGGGTTCAGGGCAGTGATGTCCACTGCCGCGTCATCATGGGAGGTGAACTGCGCTCTCGCAAGGGGCTGAATCTCCCGGGCATCGACCTCGGCATCGGCGCCTTCACAGAACACGACCATGACTGCATGAAATTTGCTCTCGAGAACGGCGTTGATGCTGTGAGCCAATCGTTCGTCGAAAACTTGGAGGACATTCAGGCCGTCCGTAATGCGGCGGCGGCCCTCGGATACCATCCTTTCATCATCGCAAAGATCGAACGGTCGAGGGCGCTCAATTACCTGGATGACATCATCTCTGCGGCAGACGCCGTCATGATCGCCAGAGGCGACCTCGGCGTGGAGATCCCTATCCAGCAGATTCCTGTGGTGCAGAAACAGATCATGCGCAAGGCAAACATGAGCGCCAAGCCAGTGATAACGGCGACCCAAATGCTCGAATCCATGACAACCAACCAACGTCCCACCCGCGCAGAGGCAACCGATGTTGCAAACGCGATTCTCGATGGGACAGACTGTGTTATGCTCTCCGGTGAATCGGCCATGGGCAGCTATCCTGTAGATGCGGCAGAGATGCTTGTGAAGATAGCCGCTGCCATCGAACCGTATCGCACAATGGCCAGTGCCAAGGATTTGTTCAGGGGCATCGATCTCAAGGGCAAGGTGCCATCTGAAAGGCTGATCGACCTGAGTGTGGAGACCGTCCTCGAATACTCTGACCCCGCAGCTGTGTTTGTTCCCACGCACGGCGGCGACACGGCGAGAAGTGTCGCGCGATTCCGCCTTCCCGTATGGATAATCGCCGTCAGCTCACAGGAAGCCACGTGTCAGCAGTTGCAGTTCTCCTCGGGTGTCTATCCGGTTTGTGAGGTGGCGCACCCCGAGAAGTGGAACGCCTACGTATCGAACTGGCTCAAGATTCACGGGATGGAAGGAAAAATTGCGGTAGTGACAGAGGGCCCATCGAGAAAGTATCCCGACGCCAACAACCGGCTTGAGATTGTTGGCGTTGCCCATCAAGTAGAGGGAGACAGCTGAAGGAGTCGGTGTACAGAGACACGGGTCAGATGAAGACCGGCTCCGCGAGTCACACGGACCACCAGAGCTGGCGATGAAGCACGGAGCCTTATTCTGGGTGACATGCGCTACATCATTTGCCTCAACGAAAGGCAGGCAAGGAAGGATGCTGCAATCTGAGAGCCGATGGATCATCAGTTAGCGTGTGCAGAGTTACAGTAACATACCTCAAGTTACTTACGACCCAGCCAAAGTCCTTGTAAAGCTTCAATTGAAACGATCAGGATCTAGAGCATAACAACAAACAGTCCCATGAAAAGGGCGGCAAATGGCCGATGACGCGGTCGGAACAAAGGGCGGTTGTATCTCTGTCATGCAGCGGTTCCCGGAAAGAAGAGAGGCCCTGAAAAGGCTATTCGAGTCCAACCAATCGTTCCAGCTTCTTTGCGACGAGTATGAAGCCTGTCTGACTGCACTGAGATATTGGCGAGACTCGAGCTTGCCCGAGGCCCCGGATTTTCGAAACGAGTTCTCCACACTACTCAGCGAACTGGAAGAGGAGATCCTGGAACACCTTGGACCCGGCCAGCCGAGAAGGTAGCGGCGCATCGAACGAAGCATGAGCGGCAATTGAATTTCTTTGTACCGGGAAGGATTAAGCGTCTTTTGGAGTGATACTACTGTTCGGGCAACCGTGTGAAGCGGCTATCGGAGCAAGGCTAATTTTGTAGACTTTGGAGGAAACAAAAATGCATGCCAAGAAGCAACCTGGCTTACGACACTGGCCGTTTTCTTCCGGACGCCCATCCTCCGGGGTCTTTCTAATTTTATTGCTAGCCCTTATGGGGAGCGGGTGTGAACAGAAAAAACAGGCCCCGGCTGCAATGGAAACATCTGAGGTCGAATGTACCAGTGTAATCCAGAAGGACGTCCCTATCTATTCTGAGTGGGTCGGCACCACAGACGGGCTCGTAAACGCCAAGATTCGAGCACAGGTTAGCGGATATCTTCTCAAGCAGAACTACATGGAAGGTGCGTTAGTTAAAAAAGGCGACCTTCTGTTCGAAATCGATCCACGCCCCTTTAAAGCCGCCCTCGACCAGGCAGACGGGCAGCTTGCCCAGGCAAAGGCCCGCCTTGGAAAAACGGAGCTGGACGTGGCGCGCTACACGCCTCTTGCAAAGGAAGGCGCCATCAGCAAGCAGGAACTCGACGACGCCATCCAGGCCAACCTGGCTGCCAAGGCAAATGTTCATTCAGCGGAAGCAGCCGTCGAACAGGCCAGGCTAAACCTCAGCTTTACCAGAATCACTTCGCCCATAGAGGGAATTGCCGGCTCCGCGAACGCCCAGATCGGCGATCTCGTCGGTCCACAATCAAGCGAGTTAACCACCGTCTCCACAATTGATCCAATAAAAGTCTACTTCTCTATCAGTGAGCGGGAATACCTCACTGTCGCTACGAGAATAAATGCCCCGGAAACCGGAGCCGAAAAATCTCGAGAAGCAACACTCGATCTGATTTTGGCAAATGAAAGCGTATATCCACACAAGGGCAAGCTGTCCTATGCCGACCGGCAGGTGGATGTAAAAACCGGCACTATTCGAGTTGCCGCCCTGTTCCCCAACCCCGGGAACATTCTTCGCCCCGGGCAGTTCGCCCGAGTACGTGCTCTTACGGGAACCAGGGAAAATGCCCTGCTTGTCCCGCAGCGTTCGGTAACCGAACTGCAGGGGAGCTACCAGGTGGCTGTTGTTGGCAGCGACAACAAGGTCCAGATCAGGCCGATAAAGACCGGGGAGCGCATCGACAGCCTCTGGGTAATAAACGAGGGATTGAAACCGGGGGAGCGCGTTATCGTTGAAGGGATTCAAAAAATAAAGGAAGGACAGGTGGTCAAGCCGAAACCATTTGAGGCCCAATCGCAGCCTTCCCCTGTGTCCTCTAAGTCGGCGGAAAAGTCCGAACAAAAACCAACAGCCGGAAAAGAGTAAACTACCATGGCCAAATTTTTCATAAACCGTCCCATTGTGGCCATGGTGATCGCCATCTTGATGGTCATCATTGGCCTCGTGGCGATGTCGGGGTTGCCAACCGCTCAATTCCCCAACATCGTCCCACCGGAAATTCAGGTTAAAGCCACCTATGTCGGCGCTGACGCCCAAACCGTCGAACAATCCGTAGCAACGCCCATCGAGCAACAAATGTCAGGCGTTGATAACATGAACTACATGTATTCCATCAATGCCAACAGCGGGCAGATGACCCTGTACGTCAACTTCGATGTAAAGACCGACCCTAATACCGACCAGATCCTCGCGCAAATGCGCCAGAGCCAGGCGGAGTCACAAATGCCTGCGGATGTGCGCAACTACGGCATAACGGTACAGAAGTCCACTTCTGCTCCGCTCATCGCGTTCGCCCTTTATTCTCCCAACGGGACCTACGATGATATATTTCTCGCTAATTATTCCTACGTCAACATCAACGACCAGATGACGCGGGTGAAGGGCATTGCCAGCGTAACAATCTTCGGTGCCGGGCAGTATGCGATGCGCTTGTGGGTAAAGCCCGATCATTTGGCAAAATTGAACATCACGATTCCGGAAATCATCAAGGCAATCCAGGCACAAAACAACGTGAACCCGGCAGGGCAGATCGGTGCCGAACCGGTCCCGAAAGGTCAGGAATTTACCTATACAGTCCGGGCGCAGGGACGGCTTCAAAGCGAGGAAGAGTTCGGAAAGATCGTTCTACGCGCCCAGCCTGACGGCTCCCTGGTTCGGCTAAGCGATGTGGCCCGCATCGAACTCGGCGCACAGACCTACAACCTCAAAAATCGTCTCAACGGCAAGCCGGCCGCGCTCGTCGCCCTCTACCAGTTGCCGGGTTCCAATGCCATCGAGGCCGCTGATGGCGCCAAGAAGCTGATGGAACGGCTGAAAAAAAGCTTCCCCGCCGACATGGACTATGTGATAGCCCTCGACACCACTCTTGCCGTCACCGAGGGCATCAAGGAAATAGTGCACACATTATGGGAAGCGTTGATTCTGGTTATCATCGTCGTTTTTCTCTTCCTCCAGGGGTGGCGTGCTACTCTTATCCCGCTGCTCGCGGTGCCGGTTTCACTTGTCGGAACATTTGCATTGTTTCCTTTGTTTGGCTTTTCTATCAATACGCTGTCGCTTTTCGGTCTCGTGTTAGCGATCGGGCTGGTAGTGGACGACGCAATCGTGGTGGTCGAGGCAGTGGAGCATCATATCGAACACGGAGTTCCGCCAAAAGAAGCAACATTGAAAGCAATGGAGGAAGTCTCCGGCCCCGTTATAGCCATCGCCATCATCCTCGCTGCCGTTTTCGTTCCTACGGCGTTTATCCCGGGCATAACAGGACGGCTTTATCAGCAGTTCGCGGTAACCATCGCGGTATCTGTCATCATATCCGCCTTTAACGCACTCACACTAAGCCCTGCTTTGTCGTCACTACTTTTGCGGCCGAAAAAACAGTCACGGGGCCCTCTAGGCACTTTCTTCCGTTGGTTCAACAGAGTGTTCGATCGAGCGACAGGTGGATATGTCAGTGCGTGCGGACTCCTGATTCGCAAAAGCGGAGTGGCCTTGCTGCTACTTGCAGGAGTAACGGTGCTCACGGGATTTCTGGGCAAGTCGATCCCAACCAGCTTTTTGCCGGAGGAAGACCAGGGCTATTTCTATGCCGGGGTACAGTTGCCAAATGCAGCCTCGCTGGAGCGAACCGACGATGTCGTGAAAAAGGTCGAGCATATTCTGAGCAAAACCCCGGGAATTAAGTATTATTCCTCGATTATCGGCTACAACATGCTCAGCAGTGTGCAAAACACCTACAGCGCGTTCTTTTTCGTGACTCTCGAGGAATGGGGAAATCGCAAAAAACCTGATGAGAAATATGAAGCGATCCTTGCTCACGTGAACAGAGAAATGCGGGAAATCCCCGGCGCGGTCGGCTTCGCTTTTTCACCGCCCGCAATCCCCGGAATCGGCACCTCGGGCGGGGTGACTTTCGTTCTGGAAGACAGGGCCGGCAAGGATCTGAGTTTCCTTATAGACAACACTAATAAGTTTGTCGCTGCGGCACGCCAACGTCCGGAGCTAGCGCGAATCAGCACGACATTCCTGCCGACTGTACCTCAACTGTCCGTGGATGTGGATCGGGACAAGGTGCTCAAACAGGGTGTGCCCCTTTCCGACGTTTACCAGACGCTGCAATGCTTCATGGGTGGCGCGTTCGTGAATTACTTTAACCGCTTCGGCAGGCAGTGGCAGGTCTATGTGCAAGCTGAGGGTGACTACCGCATTCGTGCGGAGGAACTCGGCCAGTTTTACGTGCGCAACAATGACGGCAACATGGTGCCGCTCTCCGCCCTCACCAGCACAGGCGGCGCGGTTGGCCCCGAATTCACAATGCGCTTCAATCTCTACCGTGCAGCGCAAATCAACGCTTCCGCAAAACCCGGCTTCAGTTCGGCCCAGGCCATGAAAGCGCTCGAGGAAGTCTTCGCGCAAACTATGCCCCAAGAAATGGGCTTCGACTACCTCGGGATGAGTTTCCAGGAGAAACAGGCGCAGGAAGGTGTTTCACCTGCGGTCATTTTTGGGTTTTCGCTTCTTTGCGTCTTCCTCATCCTCGCCGCGCAATATGAGAGCTGGAGCCTGCCGTTCAGTGTCCTTCTCGGTACTCCTATCGCCGTTGCGGGCGCCTTTGCCGGCCTGTGGATCGGACACTTCGAGAACAATGTTTATGCTCAGATCGGCCTTGTCATGCTCATCGGCCTTGCGGCCAAAAACGCCATTCTCATCGTGGAGTTTGCCAAGATGGGATACGACCAGGGCAAACCACTGGTGGAGGCCACTCTTGAAGGCGCGCGATTGCGCCTGCGACCGATTCTCATGACCTCCTTTGCCTTCATTCTAGGCTGCGTGCCATTGGCCACGGCAAGCGGCGCCGGCGGGCTCTCGCGACAGGTGATGGGATTTACCGTTATTG
Source organism: Syntrophobacteraceae bacterium (assembly GCA_052143075.1). Taxonomy (GTDB): domain Bacteria; phylum Desulfobacterota; class Syntrophobacteria; order Syntrophobacterales; family Syntrophobacteraceae; genus SbD1. The sequence goes on from JBKQTS010000110.1 coordinate 33,157, forward strand.
GCGGTATGCTCACAGCGAGTTTCATTGCCATCTTTCTGATTCCGGTGACTTTTTATGTCGTTGAAAAGCTGTCGCATAGGAAGGGCAAACATGAGTCGCTGGAAGAACAGAAAGTCTCGGTATCCAAGAAGTTAGAGGGGGAGCTTCACTGATGAAAAAGTTGACGGGGATCTTCTTCATCGCTGTTCTTCTATCAGGCTGTGTTCTGGGTCCGAATTACTTGAGACCGAAAATCAATGCGCCTGAGAATTTCCGAAGCGCAACAAGCCCTGCAGAGCTAACCTCCCTGGGTGATCTGCCCTGGTGGAATATATTTAACGACGAAACTCTCCAGAAACTCATCCATGAAGCATTAACCAACAACTACGATTTGCTGATAGCAATCAGCCGGGTAGAGCAGGCCCGACAAATCGCCGCCCAAGCACGAGCACAGTTTTTTCCGCAAATCGGCTATGAGGGTTCCGTGGCAACGGGAAAGAATACTTTCCTTACGACTCCGAGCCCTAACGGCGGAACGACGACTGGCTCAGCTCTTCTTGACTTAAACGTGTTTTGGGAGATCGATTTCTGGGGACGTATCCGCCGTATGAACGAAGCCGCGTGCGCTCAATATCTGGCTACTGAAGAAGGGCGCAGGGGTGTAATCATTTCGCTTGTCAGTTCAGTGGCACAAGCCTATTTCGAGTTGCTGGAATTGGACCTTCAGTTGGAGATAGCCAAACGGTATACAGAGACATTCGAAAATACGTACAAGCTTTTTTCCCAACGCTATGAGGGCGGCACCGCCAGCAGGCTCGACACCACAAGCGCGGAAGGTCTGTTGAGGTCAGTTGCAGCCAACGTTCCGGAGTTCGAACGCCAAATCGCCCTCAAGGAAAACCAGATAAATGTTCTTCTCGGACGAAATCCCGGCCCTGTCGAACGGAATGCTTTTTTGCTCCAGCAAAATATACCGCCGGAAATCCCTGCCGGACTACCTTCTGCACTACTGGAGCGCCGCCCCGATATACGGCAGGCTGAGCAAAATCTGCGCGCCGCTAATGCACAGGTTGGTGTGTCCGTGACCGACTTCTTTCCCAGGATCGGCCTTACCGCGCTTTTCGGCAAGGCAAGCCCTGCACTCTCGGCATTTACTGCAGGTAGTTCAAATATGTGGGCAGCGGCAGCAGACGTCGCCGGGCCCATTTTTCGGGGCGGGGCGCTAGTGGCTCAGTATCGGCAGAGCAAAGCAGCCCGGGAGGAAGCTAAACTGAGGTATGAGCAAACTGCTCTCAATGCATTTCAGGAGGTGTCCAATTCCCTTGTCTCCAGGGAGAAATACGAACTCGCCCGCATTCAGCAGTCTCGGTCCGTGGCAGCATATAGCGAAGCCGTGGAGGTCTCCATAAAAAGGTACACCCAAGGCAAGGCAAGCTACTACGAGGTGCTCCAGAACCAGCAGCAGGTGTACCCGGCGGAGAATTCGCTCGCTCAGATCGAACTCAACAGGCTTTTGGTAATCGTTCAGCTCTATAAGGCCCTGGGCGGAGGCTGGCAGGAAACTGAGCTCATAGGGACCTCGTCTGCAGGGACTTCCAAAGGTCAGGCGCAGGATTGAAACATGATACCCTGGATAAGAAGACAAAGGCTTAGGACCTTCTTTCGGACCTCCATGTGGATGGTTCCGCTTACGTGTACTTTACTCGCACTGCTGGTTGTCCCTGCAATCCGGGGGCTTGACGCCAATTTGCAACTCACCCTCCTTGGTTTCGATGTCGAGGGTGCTCGAGGCCTTCTCGATGCATTTGTCGCAGCGAGCATCTCGTATATTGTGTTTTTAGCCTCCGCTCTGCTTATAGCAGTACAGCTAATGAGCGCCTATCTTTCGCCACGAGTCATTCGGGAATTCATGGTGAACTGGTGGTACAGAATCGTTCTCGGCTTATTCGCATTTACCTTCGTGTATTCAATCGCTGCCCTGGCCAGGACAACGAGAGCGGTTCCACAACTCACCGTTTTTGTGGCAGTGGTGCTGAATGTGGCAAGCATTGGGGCCTTTCTTTACCTGATCGACTACGTTTTGCGCAATTTCCGTCCCTCAGCTGTCGTAAACCGGGTGTCCGCACAGGGCCTGATAGTCATCGAAGACTGCTATCCATTTCCCAGCCTATCCCCCGAAAATGAGGAGCCGTTGAATCTTGGCCGGCCGGTTCGGACCATTGCCCACAGTGGTAGGTCAGGGGTGATCCTTGCCGTGGATGTGGAAGGCCTGGTTGCTCGCGCAAAGCAAGCTGGTTCGGTCTTTGCGCTACTTTCTCAAGTGGGAGATTTTGTCGCAAAAGGTGAAGAACTCGTCAATGTGTATATAGCCGGTGAGAGCATTGACGAGACCGTGATTGCGAAGTCGATCGCTTTTGGACCTGAACGCACAATGGAGCAGGATCCCTCTTTCGCATTCCGCATCCTTGTCGACATTGCGATAAAGGCGCTTTCACCTGCGATTAATGACCCTACCACTGCAGTACTTGCATTAGATCAGCTACAGCGACTCCTGCTAAAGATCGGCGGGCGCCAACTCGATGCCGGGCCGGTTTTAGACGATGGAGGCCATGAGAGATTGTACATTGCAAAACCTCACTGGCAGGATTTCATGTCGCTGGCGATAAGTGAGATCCGCATTTACGGTTCAGGAAGTCTGCAGGTTTGCAGGCGGCTCGAAGCAATGATCAAGAACATGGTCGACATACTGCCACGGTATCGGACACCTGCGCTCATCAAGGAACTTGAATTACTTCGCTCCGGAGTTGAGCGGCAATTTCCAGACCCAGAAGACCGGTTGCGCGCGATAACCCCGGACGCTCTGGGTTTAGGGGGAGGCCATCATTGGTGATGGGCAAAAGAGCTGGGTGTAAAAGAGGATTGGAATGTAAGCGCTCGGATGAGTCTTTTCGAAATCCCGATCGGTGCGAACAATAGATCGTAAGGAAAGGAAAGCTAATGTTTAATTCATATTTGCGCTCGAAGAGGTCAAGAAGATTATTACTGTTATTGTTTGCGTGGATACCAGGCGAAAGTCGCTCCCATTCAAGACATAAGCGCGTTCGGTCCTCTGGTGTTTGCAAAAGCCTCCAACGGGACGGTCATAGTCCCCCTCCCCCTCGATTACGCTATATGGACGGAGAGCGCCAGCCAGCGAGTTCCAGATGCGATCAGGTCTTACAAAGTCATCAATCCGAATTCAAAAAATTATGAATTCTGGCTGACGGGAACTGCCAGCAAGATGGCGAAGGAAGAATCTGCAAAACTTGGAATCCAGATCATGGAAAATGTCGGCAACCGGATTGAGTTCACTTATTAACCTGATGACGGTTCGTCTTTAACGGCAACCTCCAATGGAGTGAAGAAGATGAAAACAACAGTTTTAAAGCATGCTCTGATAGCGTTGCTGATTTTGGTTCTGACAGCGCCATCAGGAGTAATTGGGCAAGAGACGGGTACTTCCACAGCGTTTGGACCGGAACAGCTCAACCAGATGCTTGCTCCAATCGCACTTTACCCTGACTCGCTGCTCGCTAACATACTGGTAGCGGCGACCTTTCCGCTCGAAGTCGTGGCAGCGGACCGTTGGGTAAAGCAAAACAAGGACCTAAAAGGAGAACAGCTTAATGCCGTTCTGGACAAGATGGGTTGGGACCTCAGTGTGAAAGCGCTGGTGCCCTTTCCCGAAGTTCTCGCCATGATGAGCGAAAAGCTGGATTGGACCCAGACGTTGGGTGAGGCTTTCCTGGCTCAGCAGTCCGATGTCATGGACACCGTCCAGAAGCTGCGCGCCAAGGCTCAGGCTGAGGGTAATCTGAAAACCACGAATGAGCAGAAGGTGGAAGTCCAAGGGGAAGCGATTGTTATCGAACCTGCCAGCCCGACTGAGATCTATGTGCCCACCTATAACCCGGCGGAGGTCTACGGCGCATGGCCTTACCCGGCTTCCCCTCCTTATCCTTACTATCCTTACGGAGGGGCCGTTGCTGCGGGAGTAATCGGCTTTGCCGCCGGCGTGGCTGTCGGAGCCGCCTGGAACAACGGTTGGGGCAACATGAACTGGGGCGGCGGGTCAATGAACGTCAATGTGAACCGCAATACGAATATCAATGGCAACCACGTTTCACATCATCAGACCGGGAAATGGAACCAGGGGGCCAGAAACGGGAGTGTCGCCACCCGTCCCGCCGGAGGACGCGGCGGAGTAGGTGGAGCAGGTGGAGTAGGTAGACCAGGTGGAGTAGGTGGAGCAGGTGGAGTAGGTGGAGCAGGTGGAGTAGGTAGACCAGGTGGAGCAGGTGGAGTAGGTGGAGCAGGTGGAATAGGTGGAGCAGGTGGAGTAGGCGGAGCAGGTGGAGCAGGTGGCAGGAATGATTTTAGAGGCAACCGCCCAAGCCAGCGGGCGTCGGGAGGGGCCGGTCAGCCCGGTGTCTCACAGAGGCCGTCTCAAAGGCCGGGAACAGGTGCTTCGCAAAGACCCACCTCTGCCTCCACGCAAAAGGGTCTCCAGCAGCGGGGTGGTGGGGGGGCATTCCAAGGTGCGGGGAGCGGCAGTAATGCCAGGATGAGTTCGAACCGTGGTCAATCGAGCCGCCAGGGTTCCGGTGGCGGGCGCCAAGGCGGTTTATCTGGTGGCGGAGGCCGTGGCGGTGGCGGAGGCCGTGGCGGTGGCGGAGGCCGTGGTGGTGGAGGTGGCGGCCGTGGTGGTGGAGGCAGAGGCGGTGGCGGTGGCAGGGGAAGGTAACGAGAGGCTTCCTTTCACCAAAATAATGTACATCGCCCACCGTGGTGAAGACGACACATTTAAGTCACATCCCGATCTCAGGGAGGATCAGATAATGCTTCTATTCAAAAAAAACAGCAAAAGACGTCATGTGTTCCTCGTGGGATTAGCCATTGGTCTAACGGCTTCTCTGATGTTGGTTTGCTTCTGTGACAGCGCCTTAGCGTTTAGAGGAGGTGGAGGACCCTATATTTGGCCAACCGATGCGCAAAAGAAGGAGCAGGGCAACTACAGGTCACCTGACCAGGGAAACTACAGGTCCCCCGAAGATGCGGTCAAGGCGCTGGTTGAGGCCCTGAGCGCAAATGACGAAAAGAAGCTCATAGCCATTTTTGGTCCCGGCGGAAAACAACTCATAAGCTCAGGCGACGAAGTTGCCGACAGTGCCGGTCGCGAGCGTTTTCTCCAGGCGTATCAGGAAAAGAACCGGCTAGTAGAGGTCGACAGTAAGAAGGTTGTTCTCGAGATAGGAAACGATGCCTGGCCTTTTCCTATTCCGATCAAGAAGATCGGCAAGGATTGGCGCTTTTCGGCAAGAGAAGGCAGGACCGAGCTTTTGAACCGGCGGATCGGCAAAAATGAGCTTAGCGCCATTCAGGTCTGCCTGGCATATGTTGACGCCCAGCGCGAATATGCCTCGAAGGACAGAAACGGTGACGGGGTCTTGGAATACGCTCAAAGGTTTTTGAGTGACCCAGGCAAGAAGGACGGACTCTACTGGGAGACCAAAGAAGGTGAGGAGCAGAGCCCCCTCGGGCCTTTGGTCGGAGAGGCTAAAAAGGCAGGATACAAGAAAAAACCTGGCAACCAACCCACTCCTTACCACGGCTACTTCTACAAGATCCTGTTGGCCCAGGGCAATAGTGCGCCTCGAGGCGCGTACAACTACGTTATCAACGGTAGAATGGAAGGTGGGTTTGCGATGGTCGCCTATCCTGCGGGGTATGGATCATCGGGAATCAAGACTTTTATCATCAGCCACGATGGCGTCGTATACGAAAAGGACCTGGGCAAAGAGACTGCATCCATCTCTCAAGGGATGAAACAATTCAATCCCGACAGCAGTTGGCGCAAAGTGGAAAGCAAGTATACGGAGCTGTCCGTTACAAAGGATGAAGACTAGATCTTCCACTTAGCGGAGTGCTGCCGGCTGTCCTGTGCAGCACTCCGCTATAACTCAAGGATAAAAGAGGCTTGTCATGGCCTGCGAAATCATTCGTATCGAAGATGACCTGATATTCGCCCGGGTCACCGGCGTCATGGGCCTGGCCGACCAAGCAGGTTGTCAAACCTTAAGGTGACGAAGACTTGTATGATCTCTACCGCTCTCAGGCCTCGCGTGGAAGTACTTCAACAACCGCGATGTCTAACAAAAAGGAGGACGTGAAATGAAGAATTCAAAAGTGTCAAAGATGGTGGGTGTCGTTATCTTGGGTCTTTTCCTGGTGTCTGGCGGCCTTGCCGCTGCTCAGAGCGAGGTAAACAGTGGACTTCCGTGGGATGGGCTTGTGAAGCTCTCAACAACCTCTGTCGGGGTAGGTATCGGTGCTCACTGGGGAAGCGGAACACTCACCCAAGCCGGCAAGGAATATCCCCTCAAGGTCGAAGGCTTGTCTGTCGGAAATGTCGGAATCACCAAAGCAACTGCATTAGGCGAGGTTTACAACTTAAAGAAGATTTCTGACATCAATGGACAATATGCATCCGTAGGAGCAGGTGCGACAGTTGGCGGCGGTGGTGCTGGGATCACAATGAAGAACGCGAATGGCGTTGTCATCCATGTGGTTACTACCACAGAAGGGGTCAATTTCTCATTGGGAACACAGGGAATAACGATCACGCTCGAGTAGTAGCGGTTGATAGGGCATCGGCTCTAAGGAATTGCCTGCATCAGCTTGATGGCGTTCCACATGTGTCGAGCTTTTTGGGGTATTTTTGTTGAGCAGGCAATTGGTGATTTTATTGCACCCGGCCTGCCCTCGTGCAATCGAGCGGGGCATGCCGGCAATCCAGCAACACCCTAAGCCGGTTGGGCTGTGGGCGCTACGGGCAAGACAGATCTCCGGTACTCGCGGCTCGGTGAATTTGGATCGTCGTAAAGCACAGGCAAGAGAAGTCAGATCCGACAGACCTGCTTCTCTGCCGCCCATTGTCAGGGAGTTTTCAAGTGGCCGACATATCAAGCGGTATTGTCCGCACCACCATTGCAGTGCTTCTCATCGGCGCCATGATCGGTGTCAGCCTTTGGATACTGCGGCCATTCCTTCCTGCTCTCATCTGGGCAACAATGACTGTGATTGCAACCTGGCCTTTAATGCTGTCCGTAGAGAAGAAGTTGTGGGACAGGCGTGGTCTGGCAGCGACGGCAATGACCGGGGTGTTCTTGTTAATGTTCGTATTGCCGGTCTCGCTCGCCATCGGCATCATTGTCCAAAATGCCGACGAAATTATGAACTGGCTCAAATCCCTTGGCAATATTGCCACCCCTGAAGCGCCGGACTGGCTCAAAGGGATTCCTTATGTAGGCACAAGGCTGGCCTCTCGATGGCAGGAAATTGCCGCCATCGCCCCAGAGGAACTCAGGTCCCGCTTATTGCCTCATGTCGGCACCCTTCTCAGATGGTTGGCAGGACAGGTTGGAAATCTCGGTTCGCTACTGCTCCAATTCCTGGTGACTCTGGCCATCGCCGCTGTCTTATACCTTAGAGGAGAAGCCGCCGCTGCCGGAGCCCATGGCTTTGCCAGATGCATTGCCGGGCAGCGCGGCGAGGAATCCGTTCGACTTGCCGCTCAGGCAATTCGAGCCGTTGCGATAGGTGTCGTTGGAACTGCGATTGTGCAGTCCGCGTTGGCGTGGATTGGTCTTGCCATTGCGGGCATGCCACATGCTGCTCTTTTCACCGCTGTCGTCTTCGTGCTTGCTCTTGCACAATTAGGGGCGGGGCTAGTGCTCCTGGCATGCGTGTTTTGGCTTTGGTGGAATGGGGAACCAGGATGGGCAGCGGCTCTTTTCCTGTGGGGTCTGGTTGTGACAGTTTCTGACAACTTCCTCCGACCCATTCTCATCAAAAAAAGCGGGGATCTATCATTACTGCTCATCTTTCCCGGCGTGATCGGTGGGTTGATTGCGTTTGGTTTTATCGGGATTTTCATAGGGCCCGTGGTCCTGGCAGTGGCTTATACACTCCTTGCAGCATGGGTCGCGGAGGCCGATCCTGAGATACATGTCGATCCTCTGGGCGCGGCAGATGGGGATATTGGAAAGGCGACTTTGAAGTCAGATTTAACATGAGGGAATTCATTCGCTGACATTTGTTAAGACATAAGGAATGACCAACACGACCATCCGGCCACATGATAAGCGGATCAGAGGAGCCAGAGGAAAGAAAGTGAGAAAGAACAGGAAAGCAGCCTGATCATCGGAGTTGCCATAGTGGGCATCTTTGTGCCGGTGCTGGTTGACCACCTGGCTATTTCCATAGCTCAGGAACATTTTAGCAGGATTGGAGAACACCATGACAGACAAAACCAAATCTTTTGATTTTACCACCACACAATCAAAAAATCCTTTCGGCATGGGGCCGACCTCTGAGTTTGCCTCCCAGGCACTTTCCTACTGGATCGACTCGTGGCAACGTGCCTGGCTGTTCTGTGACGTGATGCGCCAGCGTGGCAATACTTTCATTGAACATGAGAAGCAAGGCAAACCGCCCGTCTTAGTCTTCGATTACGATATAGTCGTTGATGGACGTACTCTCGAAGATCCGGCCAACTACGCATTGGTGCGCATCAAGCCCCCCGCAGAACATCCTACCGACATCAAGAAGCGCCCAATTGTAGTAATTGACCCTCGGGCAGGGCACGGGCCGGGTGTCGGCGGCTCCAAGATAGACAGCGAGATTGGCATTGCTCTACGCGTGGGACACCCATGCTATTTTGTTATGTTTTTCCCAAAGCCGGTTCCAGGGCAGACCATTGATTCAATTGCGCGTGCGGAGGGTGTATTTCTGAAAAAGGTCATTGAAATGCACCCTGATGCCGACGGTAAGCCGTTCGTTATCGGGAACTGCCAGGGCGGCTGGGCATTGATGATTCTAGCTGCAGTGGCGCCCGACCTCTTTGGCCCTATTCTGCTTGCCGGCTCTCCAGTCTCCTATTGGGCAGGAGTGGAGGGCAAGAATCCCATGCGCTACACTGGCGGATTACTGGGTGGCTCATGGCTTTCATCATTCATGAGCGATATTGGAAACGGCACATTTGACGGCAACTACCTTGTCCAGAACTTTGAGAACCTGAATCCGTCTAATACTCTATGGGGCAAGCAGTACAACCTTTATTCGAAAATCGACACCGAGCCCGCACGCTTCCTCGAATTCGAGAAGTGGTGGGGAGGGTACTTTTTCCTGAACAAAGAGGAAATAGAGTGGATTGTCCAGAACCTCTTTGTCGGCAACAAGCTCTCAGCCAATGAAGTGAGGTCGGCAGATGGCAAGACAACCGTGAACCTCTACCATGTCTGCTCCCCGATCGTTGTATTCGCTTCGTGGGGCGATAACATCACTCCGCCACAGCAGGCGCTCAACTGGATTCCGGATCTCTATGACAACGTGGACGAAATCCGCGCGCATAATCAGACGATAGTCTATTGTGTGCATGAAAAGATCGGGCACCTCGGAATCTTTGTCTCAGCAAAAGTGGCGGACCGGGAGCATGCCGAGATAATGAGCGCGATCGATATGATTGACGCTCTTCCGCCGGGATTGTACGAGGCCATAATAGAGGACACAAAACCCGACATGCCGCACCTCGAACTCATCGATGGGCGTTATTTGATCAAATTTGAGATGCGCACAATCGACGATATCCTGGCCCTTGGAGACGGCCGTGAACATGAGCGTAACTTCGAGGTCGTGAAAAAGGTTTCAGAAATAAATCAGAGTCTCTACGATACGTTTCTCTCTCCCATCGTCAAGTCGATGTCAAACGAGATGACTGCACAGTGGTCACGCATGTTGCAGCCGGATCGCCTGCAGAGATACATATTCTCTGATATGAACCCTGCGATGTGGCCACTGAAGATATTTGCCGAGATGGTACGTGAGCAGCGCCAACCCGTTTCTCCCGACAACCCCTTTCTCAAGGTCGAAAAACAGATGTCGGAGCGAATTACAGAGTCTCTCGACACCTATCGTGACGCGCGTGATGCATGGTCCGAGCGCCTTTTTAAATCGATCTACGAATCACCGTGGATCAGGGCGATGGTGGGACTCACCGGAACTGCAAAGCAGCCAAAGGGGCCAAGATCTGAGGACTGGTTTCGAAATGAACTGAAGCGCTTGAAGGCGCTGGAGCACGAATCGTACTTTGAGCAAGGAACGCCGCTCGACGGTGTTGTCCGGATGCTGCTTTACCAGGGCAGTGATACGAAGGTGGTCGATGAGCGTCCATTCCGGCTGATTCAGCAGTTCATTCGCGAAGCCCCCACCGACAGGCGCCCGACGCTTGCGCAATTGAAGCAAGCCTTTAGACGACAGATGTTCATCTTGCTTCTCGATGAAGAACGAGCGGTCAATGCACTGCCAAAGCTTCTGCCAGAGATCGACCAGCGCCACCGGGCCTTCGAATTGGTGCGTCAGATTGCGACCGCAAGGGCCGGCAAACTGAACGATTCCCAGGAGAAACGATTCCGTCGGCTCGAGGAGATTCTCGGAGTTACAGCACGACCGCATTCGGGCCTGTCACCACAGGAAACCACGCGGTCGTCGCGTTCGCAGAAAGGCAGACAAGACTCTGAAGTTGCCTGATGAGAAACTAATACCTAATGGAGGTTGTAAGGCCCATTCGGGGAAATCGCGCTAAGATCTCGAACTGTAACTGTATAGGAGTGAAATATGAATGTTTTAAAAAATGTAAAGAATAAGACATTCGATGAGATTGAGGTCGGCGCCTCGGCAACCTTTTCCCATACCCTTGCCCAGCCTGGCATTGAACTGCTTGCCCTGATATCGGGAGACGTCGATCCGTTCAACATTCAACCTGAAGGAAGCCCGGGCAGCCTGACTGATTCAAATACCATCGACGGAGCCGCAGCGGCTGCGTTTATCTTCCTTGCCATAGGTACAAAACTGCCGGGACCGGGTATGCACATACACAGGCAGGCGTTGAGTTTTCAAGGGACTGTTTCTACGGGGGATACCCTGACGGCTACTGTTGTTGCGACCGAGAAAATCGAGGAGAACAGTGAGGTGGTTCTGGAATGCCGCTGCACCAACCAGGATGGCTTTGAACTGGTGAGAGGCAATGTGACTGTCACGGCACCCCGGCTCAGCATCACCTACTCTGAAGTTGTCCGTCCTCAACTCACTCTGCGCCGGAGTGATGCATTCATCAAGTTGTTGAGAGCCTGTGACAAAGTTCCGGCTGTCCTGTGTGCAATAGCTCACCCATGCGACCGCGATTCACTTTTGGGTCCGATCGAAGCTGCCAAGCGAGGAATTATCGAGCCGATCCTGGTTGGTCCGGAGGATAGCATACGCGAGGTTGCCAGGGCCGAGGGGATTGATATTGGGCCATATCGGATAGTCCATGTTCCCCATAGTCATGCTGCTGCTGAAAAGGCCGTGGAACTGGCCCGTAACGGCGAGGTGGACTCGCTGATGAAAGGAAGCCTTCATACGGATGAACTTATGGGCGCAGTCGTAAAATCCGACACCGGTCTTCGCACCGCTCGACGAATAAGTCACGTCTTTGTGATGGATGTGCCTGCCTATCCACGACCAATTATGATTACTGACGCTGCGATAAATATATATCCAAAGCTGGAGGATAAGGCTGGAATCATACAAAATGCGGTGGACCTGGCCCACGTTCTGGGAGTCGCACAGCCAAAAGTGGCTATTCTATGCGCCGTTGAAACTATTAATCCAAAGATGTCATCAACTCTCGATGCGGCAGCTCTATGTAAAATGGCGGATCGGGGCCAGATCACCGGGGCAATTCTTGACGGTCCTCTTGCTTTCGATAATGCGGTCAGCCTGGCCGCAGCACAAACCAAAGGAATCACTTCTCCCGTCGCAGGTCAGGCTGACATTCTGCTTGTTCCCGACCTTGAGGCCGGCAATATGCTCGCCAAACAGCTTTCTTACCTCGCTGGAGCGGAAGGCGCAGGAATCGTACTCGGTACCCGAGTGCCCATAGTGCTTACCAGCCGCGCCGATTCGGTAAGAAGCCGGCTTGCGTCAACGGCCGTCATGGCACTTGTGGCCTCTGCCTCTGCAAGGCCAAAAACCAACGAGAGGTGATGTCATGGACGATGCGATCATAGTGTTGAACGCCGGCTCCTCCAGTCTGAAGTTTTCGGTTTTTATCCGAGACGGAGATAAGCTCAATCCGTTGCTGAACGGGCAAATCGGAGGACTCTTCACAAAGCCTCGGTTCGAGGCTCGCCGAGCCGGAATTCTAATAGATTCCAGAACTTGGCCGGAATCGGAACAAATCGGTCATAAGGAGGCCATTGAGTTTCTGTTCGAGTGGGGTACACATGGGCCGATGGAGGGGCACCGGGCGGCAGCAGTCGGTCATCGAGTCGCGCACGGTGGCCTGGAGTTAACTGGACCCGTGAGGATCGACAAGACAGTTATCGAGAAACTTGAAAAGCTCGCTCCACTTGCTCCCCTTCATCAGCCATATAATCTGGCTGCTATTCGGGCCGCTACCGACTTCCGGCCTGATGTGCTACAGGTAGCATGTTTTGATACTTCCTTCCATCGAACTTTCCCTCCGGTGGCGCAGGCGTTCGCCCTACCCCGGTCGTATTGGGAGGAAGGCATTCGGCGGTATGGGTTTCATGGTCTGTCATACGAGTACATCACTTCGATTTTGCCACAGTTCGATGCTGGGGCCGCAGCAGGACGGACGATTGTTGCCCACCTCGGAAGTGGCGCCAGCATGTGCGCTATCAAAGGCGGCAAGAGCATCGCCACTACATTTGGATTCAGTGGCGTGGATGGACTGCCAATGGGTACCCGTTGTGGCGCAATAGACCCCGCAGTTCTCATTTATCTTATGGATAACCACGGGTTGGGCGCCCGGGACTTGGAAGAGCTTATCTACAAGAAGTCCGGACTCCTTGGAGTTTCAGGGATTTCGAGCGATATGCGCGAACTGCTCTTAAGCCGGGATTCCCGCGCGTCGGAGGCAGTCGACCTGTTCGTCTACCGGGTCGTCCGCGAGGTGGGATCACTGGCCGCAGCCCTTGGCGGTCTTGATGCAGTGGTGTTTACGGGAGGCATTGGTGAAAATTCAGCGGTAATCCGCTCCCGTGTATGTAAGGATTCGGGCTGGTTGGGTGTTGTCATCGATGAGGACGCGAATGACAAAGGAGGGCCGAAAATTAGCCGCGAGGATAGCCGTGTATCCGTCTGGGTTATTCCCACGAACGAGGAACTGGTGATTGCCCGCCAAACTCTTTCGCTGATGGATCGATAAACGAAAACGGTCCCGTCTACCTGATCACTCAGGACGGTCTCCGCGCACGCTTGGAAGAGATCTAACCAAAAATCTGAATCTAACTATTAGGAGCCAGATATGAGGTCAGTTCCCACACCGGTTTTACAGGGCCAAAAGGCCCTGATCATGGGCATTGCCAACGAATTTTCGATTGCGTACGGCTGTGCTAAAGCATTCCGTCAGCTCGGCGCCGAGATTGCCGTAACATACCTCAATGAAAAGGCCAGGGCCTATGTCGAACCCCTTGCAAAAGAGCTTGAAGCACCAATTTTCATGCCTCTAGACGTTCAAAAGCCGGGCGAACTGGAAATGGTATTTCAGGAGATCGGGAATCTATGGGGAATTCTGCACATTGCGTTGCACTCGATCGCCTATGCACCTCGGCAGGACCTGCAGGGTGGGTTATTGGACTGCTCCTCAGAGGGGTTCAAGTTGGCCATGGATGTTTCATGCCACTCATTCGTTCGCATGGCCAGGCTCGCTGCACCACTCATGACTGAAGGCGGAGCAATGTTTGCGATGAGTTACTATGGAGCAAACAAGGTTGTTCCCAACTATAACGTCATGGGACCTGTCAAGGCGGCCCTGGAAGCTTCAGTGCGCTACCTTGCTTTTGAACTCGGCCCGAAAGCCATCAGGGTACATGCCATCTCACCTGGTCCTATCAAGACTCGTGCTGCGGGAGGCCTGAAGGATTTTGACATGATGTTAAACGAAGCGGAGGCCCAGTCTCCGGTCCATGACCTGGTCGATATAGAAGATGTGGGCTTTGCCACCGCCTACCTTGCGACACCGTTTGCTAGAAGACTGACCGGCTCGACATTTTACGTTGATGCTGGGCTTCACATCATGAGCTGATTCTACTCCGGGAACAGCTGCGTTGGTGAGTCCAGATTCTGCTTCCCATCAAACACTGCGTCGGCTGATGTTTCTGGGAGGTTTGGTCCTTTTGAGGAGAAGAGTAAGGAATAGCAGGAGCTTGAAAATGAAAGTGCTGGTTTTGGGTGGCCATTGCAACAAACATGGTCATGGGTTAGCCCACATTGGAGACATACAGTACTGGGTCGAAGGTCTTACAGCTTAGCGAAATGGGTTCCTGGACACTGTCGCTGATACGATACCAGGACATCCTCTATTGCGCTCCACCGACTGTTGTATCGAGAATTGCCTGTATGGCAGCCTCTCTATCCTTGCTCCACGAGTTCACCAAGACTTTGCCGCCGAAGCCGAGCAATGCTTCTTTTACCCGCTCGGGGTCGGCCTTTCGAACCAAAGTAAACAAGGCAGAGCAGCCGGGCTTGAATTTCTGTGACAAATCTTTCATAAATTGGTCATCAATTCCCATATCCGTGAGAGAGGCGGATATGGCCCCTGTAATCGCTCCAAGAACTGCCCCTCCCAAGGGAGTGAAGAAAATGCTGCCGACTATAAGCCCAGTGATGCTCCCGGCGAGTCCTCCCTTGCGTGCAGGTTTGTGCATCTTCTGGTACCGAACCGTGCCATCCTGCGCTTTCACCACCACAACTATATCCTCAAGATCGATGTGGCCCCGATGTTGCAATTTCATCAGACTTACTCGGGCTTCTTCGGCCTTCGGTTCACCATCAAACAGAACAACGGTAAGCGTGCCTTCGTATTTCTCCTTGAGCATGGCCCTGAGTAATTCTGGGCCTACCCACTCTTCAAAATTCTCGGAGATCGTTTCCGTGACTCCACGGGGATCGACCGAAAGAATCTGTCCGTCTCGGATGTTGAGCATGACGTAGGTATCTATTTCTTCGTAGACCCTGTTGATCACTATAGTCTTGATGCCCAAGTAACCGATCACTACATTTTCCACGGAGAAGTTGGGAACCATGGCGCGGAACGCCAGTGTTGTGCCGACTACGAAATCAGCGTCCCCCAGTCGTGAAACCCAGCTTTCCTGATGGACCGGATCGGCAGCCAGTTTCCTGCCATATTTCTCCATGAACCTTACATATTCTTCATGAAGTTTGACTCCCAGAGTCTTTGCCGCATATTCCGCAAATGATCCCATCCGGATTCTCCCTTTTCAAAATTCAGTAATATCTTATGAGAGAGCAAGGGTCACGTTAAGGACACCACTGCCGCCGTGTGTCACGCTCATGGGAAGGCCGGAACGAGAGAAGACCGCCAGCATCTTGGCATTCTCGGCAAGAACTTCTGCTTCGAATTGTGAGATCCTGTCAGCGCGGGCAATTATAAGAAGATGTTTCATGATCAATGTGGCGATACCCTGGCCCTGGTATTGGTCATGGACCATGAACGCGATCTCCGCGCTGCGGACCTTTGCAGCATTTTGATGGGCGAAGTATCTCCCCCCCCCAACAACTTTAGCTTGATTAGCAAGGTCTATAACAGCGACCAGGGCCACATGATTAATGAAGTCAACCTCTGTAAGGTATTTGATTTCCTGATCCGTAATTCCATGCTTGAATTGGAAGAATCGCAGATATAGCGAGTACTGGTCCAACTCAGGAAAACCTTCAAGAATAAGCTTACCGTCCTCAGGCCGGATCGCTCTGATCGTGATGAGCAGTCCAGTTCGCAAAGTCTCCACCATTTGATAGCTTCTTGCATCAGTCATCGTAAGCTCCTCTCTATAATCGCTGAATCTGTCAGACAGCCATGTCACGGGGGCTGAATCTGAGCGAGCAATCCAGCCTTGGTAGTCTCGACAGCAAAAACTGCGATTCCACCCAGGAGTGTCGGCACTGCCCGCCCGCGCTCAACAATTGTTATCTGCCGGCTTCACTCCTGTCCTGATTTTGCAACTCCTTCGGATACCAACCGAGAAATGAGGATTACCAGATACAGCTGGCCCGCAACCGCTTCCAAGACAGCCAGATCGCGTGCAACTATGCTGATGGGCGTAATATCTCCGTACCCGAGAGTTGCCAGCGTGACAAAGCTAAAGTAGGTCAAAGCCGCAGCACTCAAATCTTCGCCTGCAGGGAAGCGGAAAGACCCTGGGCTTATGGACTCCAGAAGTTGGTATAGTCGCGTCCATATGAGACCAAGCAACAAGTAGATGGTCACAGCTCCTGCTATTCGATGCGCGGGGGCACATTTTTGGATGAGGAAATTCCTGCCCATCAACAGTGCAAAAACAGTGAGCATCCCAATAGAGAGAAATGATTCCACCGCTTGAGTAGTCCTTCCGGAAATCACCCCGAAAAACTGGATGGCTACTGACAACAGGCCGACAGCTATGGCGAGCAGCCGAAGTGATGTCCGTGTAGTAGCGATGAGTGCACCCGAAATTATAATTACCGAAAAGGCAATCTCGAGGATTAGCGGCGCTATTACCCGTGCCGAAAGGAGCGGGCCCAGTATGAACAAGGTAAATACCAGCAGGAAAAGCAGTGCGTACGGCCCTCTTTCATGCGACCAAAAATGGTGCGCGAATTTTCCTAACTTACCTTGCATTTGAAGTCCTCTGTATCGCTAACGTGCAAATTCTTGAAATTCGGCCTATGAGGCTAAGACGATGTTTTCTCTGCGATCTCTGTCTCGAAAAGACTTGGTGGGCTGCGCTCCGCCCTCACAAAAGATCGGGCGCGGACTTGACGCATTGCCTGGGATGATGCGTCAAGCGGGGACCCGATACGAAGTGAGGGTCCACTTAGCCCACCCGGCTAAAGAACCTTTTCATGGTTTCAGGGTGTCCCCGAAGGGACGTGAACAACTGTTCCGAAAAGTTCCCACGCGAAGACGCGAAGGGAATGACACTTTTCATGGTTTGGGGTGTCCCCTAGGTGCCTGTCTCACAATCTGCTTAAACTCTTCCGGCATGGTGGCCCCTTCTAACGGACTGGGGAAGCCACTTAAACCGCCGTGCTATGTCAGAATCGGTACACAACTGAACGTTCCCGGCGATTGAC
>JBKQTS010000111.1:0-44478 GCA_052143075.1 Syntrophobacteraceae bacterium
GCGCGGGACGCCACCCTGGGCTGACTTATTAAGCTTCGGGGCAAAAATCCAAACCACAGGCGCTCGTTTGCCCGATGAGCCAATTGAGAGCGGGTGAATGGATGAATGGGTGAATTAAAAGGGGGGAAAACGGGCTTATTTGTGCGCTTTTGGAACTGGCCCCCCACACCCCCTTCCGCCTCTGGTCAAGGACAGACCAGGGACAGCCTGGAGATCGAGGGGAAATCTTTAAAGTGAAAAAACTTTGCCCCGCCCTTTTGAGCTTTCGCAATTTGCGGAATTTTGCGCACGCAATCTCGGATGAGATCGCAGGGCAACCGGCAGCCTACATTCGCCGGCTTCGGGAGTCTTGATTCCCGCTTCACGCTTCTTGCTTCATGCTTCCCGTTTCCCGCCTCTTGCTCACCGCATCAATCTTTGTCTGATTTGGTTTCAGCACACTCAGCGCATCGGCCGAATTCGTCGACGCACTCGCCGCAATGCAATCGCTTACAGACCTTGCATTCTGTCATGACGTTGGTGACATCACCTTCATATTCCTTGCTGCAGGCTGCACATACGAATCCAGGATCACTCATTTTTTCCTCCTTAATCGGCCGCCACGCGACCAAATAATAAAGACGTTGCCGAATTTGCAGGGAAGCCCCTGCGCACCCTGATAAAGCTGTGACCTCCATCCTCAGAATGTCATTTTCTATGGCCTTACCGTCACCATCTCACACTACGTTGCGTTCAAGATGGTGGCAATATTAGCGATGTTCAAAATCCCCCCTGCCCCCCGCTTCGTGAGGTCAGGCGCAAGTTTTGAACTCGTTTTTCATATACTGCTCCCACTGGCCTAAGATCTCAGTGCGATTCTCCCGGAGATAGGCTTCACCTCGACTACGCAGGATTCCTTCAACCCACCTGCAGAGCTTTTTAATCTGCTGTGGCTCGGCTGGGATAATTTCAACCCCCAGCAGCTCGGAAACCTTCTCCAGGGTTAATCCGGGCACGGACAACTCCTTCACAGGGAGCAAGGAGCAGGAAGCAAAAGCCTCCCGCATCGCATTTCACGCTTCTCACTTTACGCTTCCCCGTTTTGAGTCGCTGCCTGCGATTCCCCTTCCACCTGACCTCCGTTTTTGAGCAGCACGAGTCCCTTTGTAATTTCGAGCAGAACGCCCATTCCCTGCTTGAGCTCAGGGTTGCGCATGGCAAACGCCGCGCCGAAAATGCCTACCGGCTTCGCACGGGACAGATCCAACTTTGCAGGGATATCCGCGGCCTTATCCAAAAGGTTCAGGGCATTCGGTGAGGTAAGTTTTTTGGCTACACCCACCAGGCGCACCAGGCCCTCACCTATTTGCTCGAAGTCCTCCGGCGTGTAAGTCTGGGCAATTTTCTGCATGACTGCGAGCATAGCGGAAATAATTTGAAAGATCCCCTGTTGCTCCAACTGATCGAGGTGATAAATTCCTTGAGGCACGCTGGACCTGAGCAGGGGTTCAACGCTCCTCAGAAAATCGATGAGGCTCTTGAGCTGGTCCAGGGACCAGTTGATGTTTCGAACACTCCTCAGTGCGTTTTTCACAAGGTATGCCAGATCTTCGAGCGTGCAATCCGCCTCCACTTCGGCCAGTTCCTTGATCAAAACCGCGACCGCTTCGTTTACCCTTGGCGTGATCTCTTCTCGTAGTTCTTGCAGCGATTTGGCGGAATCGGATATTGAAGAGATTTCCTTGCCCATGTGATCGAGTTGTTGAAGAATCAATCTTTCGTCATTCATGACCGGTTCCTCCAGGCTATGCGGCTACCTTTCTTATCTTGCCCGCAATGTTGAACTGCGCCTCGAGCGGCAACTCGAGCCCCTTCATCATGAGGTTCCAGTAGACCCATTTGAAGAGCATCTTGCCACAATGGTTGCCGAAGGTCTCCCCCAGCAGGCTGAACGGCCCCAATCCCGGAAACGGGAACTTGCCGGATAGTGGCTCGACAGTGTAGCTGAAATCGAGCAATATCGCCTTCTCAAAACCTGAAGCCAAAAAACAGGTGGCATGGCCGTCAAAAGTCGGCATCGGGCTTTGGCCTTCTATTTCTCGAGTCAGATTCTCCACAACGGTGTAAGACATATAATGGGCCACTGATCCCGCTTTGGATGTGGGTACGTTTGAGGCGTCTCCTAAAACATAGACCCGATCCACGTTCTGGGCTTTCAACGTCTGTTTGTCCACCGGCATGTACCCCATGGGGTCTCCCAAACCGGAGTCCATGACGGCGCTGTCCCCGAAATTTGGCGGAATCGACACCAGAAGGTCATAACCTACCTTTTGCCCCTTGTGGGATTCGATTGTCTTTTCATTAGGATTCACTTTGGCCAGGTCGAAATAAGGGGTCACCTTGATGTTTTTCTTTTCGGCGAATTGGGCCAGGGCCTTTGCGGCAACCGGCTTGGTGAAAATGTTGTCGATCGGAGTAACAAATTCGATTTCCACCTTGTCCCGGACGCCATTGACTTGGAAGAACCAATCGGCCATGAAGACGAATTCTATGGGAGCGATTGGACACTTATAGGGGAATTCCGCGATATTGAGCACAACCTTCCCGGAATTGAAGTATTTGAGCTTTTTGCGCAGCGCCAGCGCCCCTTCGAGGGTGTAGAAGTCGAAGATGTCTTTGCGCCATACGTCCATCATGCCTTCCACTTCCTCCGGAACGATCCGGCACCCCGTTGCAATCACCAGCCAATCGTAACCGTACTTGTCTCCTTTCTGAGTCTCAACCCTGCGCTGGTCCGTGTCTATTTTGACCACATTGTCGACCACAAATTCAACACCCTTGGCAATAAAGTCCCGCTTGGGTCTCAGAATGTCTTCCCTGGAGTAGATTCCAAAAGGTATGAAGAGATATCCCGACTGAAAGTGGTGCTGCTCCTCTTTGTCGATTACCGTGATAGCCCATTCGTCGTCGGCCAATTCCTTCCGCAACTTGGCCGCAACCATGGTGCCCCCCGCCCCGGAGCCCAGAATAACTATTTTTCTCATAACTACTCCTTCAGGTGTCCATAAAAGTTTGAAGTTTATGGTTTAGATAATCGCAATCTCATGATACTCGTTCGCCGAATTCAGAGCCAATAAGGCGGCCCATTTAATTCGCCTGCAGGTCATGGCTGTGTTTCCAATGCGTGCGTCTTGATATCACACCGGGCGGTGGAATATTCCAGTGCACAGCAATGGTCCAGCTTATAGAGAACGAAGACCATGACCAGGCTGCCCAAAAACATCCACACCGGCCCGAAGAGCCAGAGTGTGGCCACCACCGACAGATAAAAGGCCCGCATGCCCATGGTGTAATGCAGCATCCCCGTATCCAGGGTGTTGGCTATTAAGTCTGGCGTCAGCGAGGGATCGCAGTCGACGGGGACGTTGATCATGAAGTTGATCTGGTTCAGGTAGCGGATGGAAAGTGTGAAGCTGAAGAAGGCAAAAAAGAAATGCACCATCAGCAGCATCAGTTTGACCTTGAACAGGGTCTTCATCCGGGAAAATATCTGGGCAGGATCGAAGGGGACTTCGGCGATATGATCGGGTTTGAAAAGAAAGCTCAGGAGCCCCAACCCGATGATCATGGCCGTAGATGCCAAAAAGCTGGAGGCCATGATCCAATTGCGCAGCGTCTGCACCGAGAGGATGTCCCGCTTCTCGGTAATGACTGATTCCACCCACACGCGCCGCAGATGCTTTGTAACGCCCCTATATGTCTGAAGGGGCGTATGGCGCACCTGGTAAAGCCAGAATATATGATATGCCGTTAAGATAACGAAGGTTGCCGCACCGAAGACGACCTCCGTCCAGTGGATCTCATCCATTCTTCTGTCCCCGCCTCTATGAAGGCATTCAATCTCTCCGTTTTATTCGGACATTAGTTCCAGTCACCTGCAATAATGGGAAGATCCTCTTCAGAAAAAAATCCATATCTAGCGATTCGGGGGGAGGGACATTTTGGCGGTGGGGCTTTTAAATCAACCGGCTCGGATTGATCAGGCACTCCCCTCGTACTTGAAGGAGAGTTTCACACGCGCGCGATATTCTACAATTTTCCCGTTCTCGATCCGCATGTCCAGCTTGTCCACTTCAGCAATTCTCAGGTCCCTCAGACTCTTGGTCGAAGTTTCAATGACATCTTTTGCCGCTTCCTCCCAGGAATTCGGACTGGTTCCGACGAGTTCGACGATCTTGTAGGCCGACATTGCAATCCTCCTTTGGTAATAGGCACCGCAGAAAACAGGGCAAGGGCGGGTTCTCCTCTCCTCTTGCCATTCCATTCACAAAATTGATCTTACAGCGTAGCTGCGAAACCAAGCTGGCCGCAGTGCACGCTTTGCTATCCCGTGAGAGTCAGATTAATCATCAAGCAGTGTATTGCAAGTGAAATTGTAGGGATTATCCCTTCAGGCTCTTGCATTGGACCAGTCCATTGAAAATCTATCTTTATGTTCATGCAATTAATCCGGGAAATTCCGGTCCCTCTCTTTATTCTCGTTGCAGGGTCTTCCGATGCATGCGCCGGATAAAGTCTCGAGCGCCCGGTAAATCGGTTTTTGCACTCCTCGGGTTGTAATCGACAGACTAAGACTAAGGCCCTCCGCTATGGCATTCGTTACACAGGATTCCCGGGGGTATTTCCCCTCCCGGGTGGTCGAATTTCAACCCCTCCAGGCTCACAACCCCCGGTTCGGGCTGACTGCCCTGGGCGATGATGGTATGGCAGGTGTTGCATTCATTGGCGATGGTCCGGCCTGTTTTGTCGGCATGAGAACCATCGTGGCAGCGAAAGCAACCCCGCCAAATATAATGCCCGATATTGTCGGGCCGCACTTTCCAATCCGTTTTCATTTCCGGGAAGAAATTGTCTCCAAAGATCCTCTGCGTCTCGGAGATCGCCTGCCTGATCTTTGGCTGGTCCTGGTAGTCAGCGTATTCTTTTGAGAGTTTTTGAGCAATCAGGTCAATCCCACTGGCCTGCGAACCGGCCCCTGCACTTTCGACAAGCGCCTCGGCCGCCTTCACTTTTATGTAAGGGATGGATAAATCGATACGATCCAGCCACAGAGAATCATCCAGGGCGCGGTATGGAGAATTGAAAATGTGGGTGGGACGATTGTGGCAGTCAATACAGTCGAGCACCCGCACTGGCTGGGTTTTCTTCTGTTCAGGGGTCAATGGATTGTCTTGGGACTCGTAGACGGTCACGGCGCCTGTCTTTGGATTGGTGAGGCGCACCCAGGGTATGGTTTGCCGGGTCTCGTCCGCGGGGATGTACTCGATGCGGTTGGACACAATCATATGCCAGTGAATCCCTCCAACCGGTCCCTGGGTGGTATTTCCCCCTCCCACATGCAGCAGCATTCTTATGCTCCACGGAGTATTCTCCTTGTCAGGCAGGAAGAATTGGCGATGAAGCTCCACGGATCCGTAAAATTTCTCAGGCCAATGGCACTCTTCGCAGGTTTCCTGTGCGGGCCGCAGGGTTTGTACCGGCGTTGGAATGGGCCGTGGATATATGTCGGTAACGACTGCATAGACCTGATAGAGGCCGGAGATCTTGGAGCGGACAAACCACGAGGCGCCCGGGCCGATATGGCATTCCGTACATCGCACTCTTGCGTGGGGAGAACTTTTGTATGCGATGTATTCCGGCTTCATCACCGTGTGGCACAGAGCGCCGCAAAATCGGACCGATTCAGTCTCCTGAAACGCCCGGTAGCTCCCTAAAGCGCTGAACATAAGAAAAAGGAACCCGCCGGCAAGCGCCGCGATCAGGTTGCGCGTCTGCCTCCAGCCACCCGGCTCAACGCGGGCCTTAGCTGCCGCCGGTTTTTTGCTCCTGCGGCGTTGCAGCCATACTCCCGCTCCCGTGAAAATAAGGCCGACCCAGACAAATGACGGGAAAATCAGGTAGGTCACGATGCCCACGTAGGGGTGGCTGAAACCGTGAAAAAAGTCAATTGCTATCAGGCAAAACGCAGCGAACAGGCTGCACGAGGCCAGCGCAAGGCCAAAGATGGCAACCCAGTTGCCGGCCAGGAGTGAAACCAATCGGGAACCCGAATATTTATGCTCGTTCATCAAGGATTTCCAAATCGAAGCGAAAAAAACGGATGCCGCCGGTCAGAACCATCACTTTTTCGCAATGGACCGAAGATATGCGATAACGGCCTGCATTTCTTCATCGGTAAACTTGAATTCCGGCATGCGAACTTTGGGATCAATTGTTTTCTTGGGGTCTTTGATTGCCTCCATGAGGAAGGCGTCGGTATTTGTCCCGACAAGCATTGCCATGGGCTTGCCCAGGCCGCCCTCCTTGTGGCACAGTGCGCATTTCTTGTCTGCAAGGGCTTTTCCCTTTTCCGCAAGATCACCCTGAGCCCATGCAGACGCCGCAATTCCTATCAACAGAAAAAAAAGGGTGAATACGATTGTTTTCTTCAACATAAGATCCTCCCTGTTAAGTTAAGTGTCTGGCCAGTTGCAGATCGGACAGTGGAAACGCTTCGGTGGACGTTTTATGACGAGCACTGAATATAATTTCATGAAATGACCTGTCAATAGTGTCCCGATCTGATTACACAAACTCGAGAAAATAAAAAGCAGAGCATGGAGACGCCCCGAAAGGCCGCCAATATATTCTGGCGCCCACCCTAGGCAATCGAAACAGTGCGGATCCGAGCTATTGAAAGCAGACCGGCGAGCGGTGCAATCCGGATTGGAGGTGAAGCTGGTTGATGGGCCTGACGGCGAAGTGGTCTTCATCCTTTGCAGAAGCAAGGATCGCGCCGAGAAAGAATAAGCGATGCATGATCGCAATTGGACCGCGGCCTGGAATCTGGAACATGATCGATGTCCAATTCATTTTACAAGGGAGGAAACGGGGCGGACCCCGGTGGCCCGCGCCGTGCTGTTTTCCGCCTTCCACGATTCTCCTCCGCCTGCGCTTCCGTCTTCAATCCCCCCTTGCCGCTTCGCCTTCAACCCAGGGCGGCAGAATCTTCATGAGCGCAGCAAGGATGAAGAAGGGAAGAATGAGCAGCGCGGCGGCGATCAGCTCGCCCTCGCGCGAGATCAGATCCATCTTATACGTGGTGTAACCCAGAAAGCTCTTCGAGAAGAGTTGTCCGCCGATCACCACGTTCCAGCGCATGGCGAAGATGCCCACCATGGTCAGGCATCCGCACACCGCATAGGCCAGCCGCCGCAGCTTCTCCGGCACATCGAAGATCTGAATCAGTCCGATGGTAAGGATCGGCACCACCGTGCCCAGCACGACCTGCAAAATCACCTGCGAGAAGAACAGCCGGGTGTGGAGCATGAAATCCAGCGAGCGGAACGATTCGTCGGCCTCGTAGATGCGGTGGATCAAATCGAGCATCTCAAGGGCGAAGTCGATGATGAAGGTATACAGCAGATACTGCGCCACCGTATCGACGCAGCGCATGTCGATCGGCTGGCGGCGGATCTTCATCATCGCCATATACACCAGCATCACAAGTGCAATGCCGCTGACCATGGCCGAGAAGAGGAACACCACCGGCATCAGCGGCGTAGACCACCACGGATTCGCCTTCACCGAGCCGAAGATGAATCCCACGTAGCCGTGCAGCAGGAAGGCCGATGGAATGCCGATGAGCGTGATCACCCAGCCCACCTTGTCATCCAACCGCAGCGCGCGCTCGCTGATGTTGGTCGAGCCCAGGGTGAGCGCCCGGTAGAGCAGCCGTTTCCAGCCCGTGGTGCTCTGCGACAGCAGCACGATGTCACGCCGGAAATCCAGCCAGATCTCCAGCAGAAGCACGGCCATCAGATACCACACATAGACGAAGCCGAACATCGCCATCGCCGAGAACCGGTTCGGCGTCAGATACATCTCCAGCGAACGCTCCGGGTGCCCAAGATGCAGTTGCAGCGGCATGGGAGCCACCAGCAGGAAAGCCAGGGCCGTCAGCAGCGCCAGCCGGTAGGTGGGCTTTACCGCCGTCACATGGAAGATGCGCTCCAGCGACGCCAGAATAAAGGCGCCGGCCACCAACCCGGTTACGTACGGATAGACCACGATCAACACGCTCCACGCAAGCTCGACTTCATTCGGATACATGAAACCGTCAACGGGTGCCATCATCCCAATCTCTCCTTAACGCACCGATCCATCCAGGTCGTGATAGAAGGCCTTGGCGCCGGTGGCCAGATGCGGCTTGAGCACCTGCACGCTGTGGGTCTTCAGAAATTCGTGTATGGGATCCTTCGGGTTCTTCAGGTCCGCCAACTGGCGAGCCCCCGTGGGACAGTTCTCGCAGCACGCCGTGGTCAGCCCGCGGGTAATCCGGTGATAGCACAGCGTGCACTTTTGAGCCGTGCGCCTGATGGGATGCAGAAAGCGGCAGCCATAGGGACAGGCCTGTATGCAGTAGCGGCAGCCCAGGCAGTAGCTGTCATCCACCAGCACAACCGAGTCGGGGCTATGAAAGGTGGCGCCCACCGGACAGACCTGCGTGCAGGGCGAATCTACGCAGTGGTTGCACATCTTGGGGACAAAGAAGTTCTTGCCGCCCTGCGCCTCGCTGGGAGGAAAACCATCCTTGCCGCCGTTGGGAGAATCCACCTGCGGCAACTCCTGCTGCCAGTCTGAGACGTGGTAGCGCTCCACCCAGGTGCGGAAGTATCCCTCGGGAACGTCGTTCTCGTTGGCGCAGGCGCGCACGCAGCTACCGCAGCCGATACACTTGTCGATGTCCAGCAGCATGCCCCACCAGTGTTGGTCGCGGTTGTAGCCGGGCGCGCTCTCAGGCGTGCCCGCCATCACATATTCCCAGGCGAAGGCCGCCGCAGGAAGCAACAGGAGCAGTTTGCGTCGCGTGATCACGATTGGTTTCCTCCTGGCTGCAGCAGCGGACTGTGCGGTTGATGACAGATCTTGCAGACGGCCCCGCCCGAGTGCTCGGCGCTCACCACCTGCGGGAAGTTCTTCGGCTTGGCGATATTGGCTTCGTGGCAGCTCGGGCACAACAGCGCCGTATCGGGCAACTGAGGCGTCACCGAAACCGGATTCTCAACGTGCCCGGCCAGAGCTCCGTGGCAGTTCTCGCAGTTCACGCCCGTATGCTTGCCCGCCGTTTTCATGCTCACAACGTCGCTATGACAGTCTGCACAGGCTTGGTGACCGGCATAGGAGAT
Source organism: Syntrophobacteraceae bacterium (assembly GCA_052143075.1). Classification (GTDB taxonomy): domain Bacteria; phylum Desulfobacterota; class Syntrophobacteria; order Syntrophobacterales; family Syntrophobacteraceae; genus SbD1. The sequence continues at coordinate 9,207 of JBKQTS010000111.1, forward strand.
CGGCTTCGAGGAAAGTTCGGACAGCGCATTTCCGCGATAGTGGCCGTATTGTCCAAAGCTTTTGGGAATAAAGTGCGCCCGGATCAACAGAAATACCAGGGACACAACCGCAAACGCGATCGCCAGCCGGATAAGATGTCCGGCGTCTTTGAATTTACTCACTTGCACCCCTCGCAGACCGCCTGTCATTCCCTTTAGCGGTTCTGAGTGTTTCCCACTCTCGAAGCATTACCGAAAAGCCTCCGTGATGCAGCGCCACAGTACCGTGCGACCGGCCTGAATACCGCGCCCACTCAAAGTTCCCTAACGCTGCGCCGGAGAAGCCATTGTTCACGATCGTGCGCGCCCTGCCGTAAAGGTGCTCCCAAAGCATCCGGGCCGCTTCGTAAAAGTCCGGCGCCACACATGCTTTGCCGTTAGAACATCTGCCGCGGCGATTGGGAGAGTGCGCAATAGAGGAGTTTATTCAGGAGTTCCTGATCGAAGGCAGCCAGCAACTTGACCAGTTCCACCGCGACTTCGTCGAGCCGGGAAAAAATCCGGCCTCAAACGAACTGATCGCCGGCATCTTTGGCGCCATCCACACCCTCGCGGGAGCCGGTCGCGCCATCGGGCTCAAACACGGACTCAAAGAAATAAGCCCTCTATTATATAACATAAGGTGAGATTGAGTCAAATAAATTTTGCAAATTCCTACCGCTCCAAAATCTGCAAAAGAGCGCTCGACCTCCAGTGCAGCTCCATTTTAAGAGCAATGAAGGCCAAGAGGGTGTAACAGTATCCCTTTGCCGCCACGATCCCCATCGGTTCGGTTTCGCATCTTATGCGCCTGAGCCCACGGGTTCCGCAACCCTCACTTTGAGGGTTTTCTCCAACCGTTGCGACTGCGCAGGTACCGTTGGCTGCCGCTGACACCTCCGCCGTTTCACTATTATCGGTACGCAAAGAGCACGGCGTAAATGATGCCTACCACAAGGCTTAGTCCGATCCCGAGAGCGATCCAGGCCAGAGTCCTGATGGTCCGCATCACGTTCCTCGACAATGGATACGCCAGGTGTCGATTCAGTTCACCGCTCGCAACGAGTTCCTCGTATTCGGCGGGCCGTTCGCGCTTGAAGTCTTCAAGCGGCATCCGGCCGGTAAAGACCACCGTGTCCATCGGGAACTTCTCCGGGCGGAAATGTGTGTTGAAGAAGTGGATGGTGAAGATGAAACCTGCTGCCAGCAGGGCCTCGTCGCTGTGGATTATCGTGGCCACGTTGATCAGCCACCCCGGCAGGAAGCGCGTGAAGAATTCTCCGAACCAGAGCATGAGGCCCGAAGAACCGATGATCGCGATCCCCCAGAAGACTGCGAAGTAGTCGAACTTCTCCCAATAGGTCCACCGCCCGTAGCGGGGCCGCTCGCCTATCCCAAAATACCACTTCAGGGTCTGTCCGACCTCCGCGAGGTCCTTCCTGGTGGGGAGCATCGTATCCCGGCCGAAGAGCATCGCCTTCCATGTGCCGAACTGGCTCTTCTTGCGCCGCCGCAGGTCCCAGATGTGGACGCAGAAGATCCCCAGCAGGAGCACCGCGGCGAAGCGGTGGAAGAAGCCGGTGACCTCCGTTCCGCCCAACAGGCGCGATAACAACATAGCCCACTTCGTGTAGGAGAACTTCATAGTCATGCCGGTCGTCGCCAGGGTGAGGAAGCTGACGACCATTGTTGCGTGCAGGCAACGGTTCAGGAACGTGAACCGCACGTATTGCTGCTCGCCTGGATCAAAGGGCGCCGGGGTATGATCGCGCCGCATCTGCAAGGAACGCGGCAGCCACATGAGCGTATGGATGAAGCTGACGATGAACGTCCCCACGAGGAGGGCGGTCATCGACCAGAATGTCAGGAAGATCCATGGATATTTGTCCGGATCATGGTGTGTGGCGTGCGTCAGGTACCCGGCGAACCGCCGCGTCACGCCGGGATGGCACTTCTGGCAGGTGCCCACTATGTTCTGGCGGCTTACGTGAGAATTCATATTCGAGACCGGCAGGATGTCGTGGGCGCCGTGACAGTCGTGACACTTGGCGGTCTTCGCATATCCCAGCTTCGACACCTTGCCATGGAAGGTATCGAAATACGTCTCCGCAATGGTGAGGTGACACTTGCCGCAGATGTTCATGATTTCGAACCGGAACTTGTCCTGGTCGGTCCTCTTTATCTTATGCGCTGAGTGGCAGTCGTTGCACACCGGCAGCTTATCCGCCGGCACATGCTTGTCAGCCATCATCGGCTGGGCCTTTATCTTGTCCACTTCCACCGGCAGCTTATCCGCCGGCGCATGCTCGTCAGCCTCGTCCCGCTTCTGTGCCGAGTGTACGCTGCCGATATACTGTTCATAGACGCCCTTGTGGCACTGTGCGCAGGTCTTGGCGATGTTGGCCCGGTTGACGCTCGATCGGGGGTCGGAGGCGGGCAGCTCGTGATGCGCGGTATGGCAGTTGGTACACATCGCAGTAACGACCAACCCGCTCTTGAGCAGCCCTTTGCCGTGGATGCTTTCTGCATAGTTCTTGGGGATCTCGTGCTCGGAGCCCTGATAGCGCATCGCAGCCTTGCCGGCCTCTGCATGGCAGGTCGCACACAGGTTCGGAACGTTCGTCGGGAAGGTGGCGGACTTCAGGTCCTTCTTCCCCAGGACCCCGTGCCTGCCATGGCAGTCCGCGCACACCGGAGCGTCGCGGTTCCCCTCGCTGTGCAGGGTGCCATGTTTGCTCTCCTGGTATTGCTCAACCTGCGTGGCGTGGCAAACGGCACAGTCGACCTTGTTCTTGATCGTCTCACAGGCCCGGGTGCGCGACGGGTTGACCTCCGTGTGGCATTGAGCGCAGGCTACTTTGACATGCATGGAGTTCTTGAGCTCTACCGCATCCACGAACAGGCTCCGGCCGTCCTCCGAGGCTTTGATATCGCGCTTCCCATGGCACAGCAGACAGTCCAGGTCGGCCGCCCCCTGTTCGTAAAATACATTGCGGACCTTGTGCGGCTGATGGCAGTCTATACAGACCGGGATGCTCTCGGGCTTCTTCTCCCATAGCTCGCCCCGAATCACCTTCCGGTGCACTTGCTCGATCTGCGTATGGCACTTCAGGCAAGTGGCCACCACGTTCTCCCTGGCGATGGTCGACCGGGGGTCGGTGTGCGGGAGGATATCGTGTGAGCTGTGGCAGGAAATGCAAGTGGCGCTGACACTCAGGCCTTTTTTGAAGAGGCCTTCCGCGTGGATGCTTTCAGTGTAGTTACTGAGGATCTGGTCTTGGTGAATCTGCCGCTGACGCTGGACCTTCGTCCCCTCGCTGTGGCACGAGCCGCAAACGAACGGCACCCGGAGCGGCGAGACGCGCGAATTCTTATCCTTGACAGGCAAGATGTCGTGATGCCCGTGGCAACTCCAACAGCGTGGAGCCAGGGGGTCCCCGCGCGCAAGCGCCTTTCCGTGGAGGCTCTCAGCGAATTTGGCCTGCATACCCGCGTGACAGGCGCTACATTTGACCGGCGCCACGGGGACCTCATGGGGCAGCTCGCTCTTCGCCAAATCCGCATGGCACGTGACGCACGCCAGCTTTCCGTGGACCGACCGGGCGAGCGTTCCCTCATCCACGTAAAGGGAAACCGTCTCCCCGTCACGTTCCGTCGTGAACGACGCCTCGCCGTGACAGTCAAGGCAGTCGCTGTTCTTATGGACCGGCGCGCTCTTCGCTCCCGTTTCCTGATGGGGTTGCGGTTGAGCAGCGAGGCAGTCGCTGTTCTCAGGGGCCGATGCGCCCAGGGCGCTCAGCAACATCATGAAAAGCGCCGCCAGCGACATGCGCAGGAAGTGTCTCGAAGGGCCACGAAGGTCGGTTGAATGACTCGGCAAACGGGGCAACTCCCTTTGGGTTTGGGCAACTTAACTATTCCAGAAAGACACTAGGAAATCGATTGTAACGAGTAAACACAAAATAGCAAACATTTACAACTGTTACGAAGAACTTGACACTTGCCGGGCGCCTCTCGGCCCTGCCGCCTTTCTAAGGCCGCAGGGCGTATCGACGGCCACCGAATCGGTGGCAGAGATCACAACCCTCATTGAAAGCGCGCTTTCAAGGGCGCACAACTGCTCAATCGAGTTTCTCGCTCTTTTCAGGACAAAAATCAGGCCAGTCACAACGAATAGGCTTCGCAGGCGATCTGAATAAGGCGTGTTTGTAAAAAAGCGCAACTGTGTTCAACGGAAATTCCTGACGCGAACCATACTACGATAAACCAATAACCGGATGCAATAGCGACTTTAACCAAAGAGCAATGGGCCGGAGAACCACGGGCGTACGCAGACATGCAGCGATAACTGTGCGCACTGACATAGGTTGAGGATTTTGGGGGTCCATCTCTTAAAGAACCGCGCAAGTGAGTTATGAATTCCAGATCTTGCATGATCGTTTTGGGCCTTTGTTATCGCTTTTTGCATCTTGATTCTTTCCTCCGCCCCTCCCGTATTAAGGGAAATTCACTCGTGGATCGCCGGCATATGACACTAAAACTTAGCGTCCACGCTATGGACAACGAGACCTGCTTTACCTGCCACGGGGAAGAATCGGAAGACATTCCCTTTGTTTCGCAAGGCGAATTCGCAGCTTCGATCCATGGGAAAAATCTTTGCATCTCATGCCATACCGATGTGAAGGATGTGCCTCATGCAGAAAAACTTGCGGCCGTCTCCTGCGGCTCCTGCCATCGGATCGAAACGACACTTTATGCTAACTCCGAACACGGGCGTGTCCTCTCCCAAGGCGTGAGCGAGGCCGCAACCTGCACCTCCTGCCACGGGAAAACCCACACCCTGCTCTCGGCGCGCAACCCGGCTTCTCCGGTCAATCGCAGAAACATCCCCAACACCTGCGGCTCCTGTCACGGCGACACCGAAAAGATGGCAAAGTTTAACCTGACCGAAAGGGAACCGTTACACAACTACATGAGCACCGTACACGGCCTGGCCTTCCAGGACCGGCAGTTCACAGCGGCGGTCTGTTCAGACTGCCATGGAACTCATGATCTGCGCCACTCCTCCGACCCGCTTTCAAAGGTAAACCGCATGAATGTGCCGAAGACCTGCGGGCGCTGTCATGAAAACGTGAGCGAGGTTTACTGGCAGAGTGTTCACGGAAAGGCCGCGAGGTCGGGAATCAAGGAGGCGCCGGTTTGCACGAGCTGCCATGGCGAGCACACCATCCGGGCTGTCAACGACCCTTCCTCCTCCGTCTGGGCCGGTTCGGTGACAAAGACCTGCACGGAATGCCATGAATCCCGGAGGCTGATTCAAAAATTTGGACTGCCCGCAGACCGTCTCAAGACTTATCAGCAAACCTATCACGGCCTGGCTGCGAAGGGCGGGGACCTGAAGGTGGCAAACTGCGCCTCCTGCCACGGCTGGCACGATATTCTCCCGTCCAATGATACCCTGTCCTCGGTCAATCCGCACAACCTGCATTCCACGTGCGGAAAATGCCATTCCGGTGCGGAAAAAAGGAACATTCAGGGTTTGATCCACGGAGACCAGAAATTGGGAGGGCGGTGGCTCATCAACTTTGCCCGGACGTTCTATTACTGGCTGATACCTCTCCTGATCGGCGCCATGCTGTTCTACAACCTGACGGACTACCTGCGCAAAGCGCTGTCGGGCCGAAGCGGGAGCGAAACTCACCGCGAAATCGCTCAAGAGGAGGCGAGAGTGCTGCGCCTGACTCCAAACGAGCGGATTCAGCACGCGGTTCTGACCATCACTTTCGTCATACTTGCCTATACCGGGTTCGCCCTGAAGTTCCAGGATGCATGGTGGGCGACGCCGTTCAACTCGGTCGGAGGAGAAGCCGTCCGCAAGACTATCCACCGTAGGACTGCGCTCTGCCTTGTGGCCTTGGGCTTATATCACGCCGCATACATGATGGGGACCCGGCGGGGCAGGGACCTCATGCGCCGGTTCCTGCCGAAGTTGCGCGACCTGGCCGACCCGCTGCTCACGCTTGCCTACAACGTGGGTATAAGGAAAACCAGGCCGCAGCCTGTTTATCCCTCGTTCGCCGAGAAAATGGAGTACTTCTCGCTCATCTGGGGGGCAATCGTGATGGTGGCCACCGGTTCGTTCCTGGCATTCAGCGATTACGCCCTGCGGTATTTCCCTCTGTGGGTCACCGACCTAGCCACCCTCGTCCACTTTTACGAGGCCGTGCTCGCCTGTCTTGCCATCACCGTTTGGCATCTTTACTGGGTGATTTTCGACCCCTACGTCTACCCGATGAACTGGGCCTGGCTCACGGGCAGATTGCGCCTGAAGGAAAACGGCGAAAAACTTGGGCAGGGTAATGTTCAATAATATTAATAACCTATAGAACAGTGTGAGCGTAAATACCTGATACGCTTTTAAATTTATTTTTTACTGCAAAAAAATCCTTGACATGAAAATATCCGGCGGGCTATCTAAGCGATAAGCTCAGTTGCACCTCAAGCCGAACACCCTGGATGCTATCATCGCCTGTGCTGGAGTCCCGAGAGGAATAAATCGGGGCCTGTCGGTTGCCGGCGGCGAAACTTTCTCGATCGTCTCACTGCCGGATGCCATGGGATAGCTTTTTTCAAAATAGCCAATAATTAATGCTAACTAAAAACAAATTTTATGAAGAAATGATTATTCATTTTATCGTTGATTCATACCAGGATGGTATGGTATGAAATTTACGAAAATCGGACTGAGGTCTTCCCAAGATCGAAGTTGATGGTGTTTCGAAATAGGAGGTGGGGGCGGAAACCGGCAGTCATGCCGTCCGATCAGTTCTGTATTTGGTAAAACTGCAAACCTTTTTTAATCTTAAAGGGAGCGAGAAGTATGACCCGCAAACACACTATCCGGATTATTTTAGCCCTCGTCCTCGCTACAGTCGTCCTTCCCGGCGCGGCGAGCCTGGCAGCGACCAAGGCGAAGGTTGCCCCCACGAACCCCAATTGTTATCCATGTCACTCCAACCCTAAGACGATCACTGCCCCGTCCGTGTTTTTGGACAACTCGCCCGGCAGCTTTTGGCTAAACGGAGTCTCGTCGAGCGACATTACCGGGCGGAATGCGACGGCGGATTACCTTCCCCCGATCCTGGCGCCTCAGACAACTCCCTTCTACTCGGTCGTCCAGGGATTTCTTAATTCTGAACACTATTTAAGTGAGTCGCTGCAATGCACCAGTTGTCACCAGGGGGACCCCCACGATGGATTGAATGGATTGCCTACCTGGCAGAACAGTTGCTGGGGTTGTCATCAAGCCAGCCCCGTCGACCTGGCAACCGGCAAATCTATCTTCGCAAATTTTGAGAGTTCACCGCACGCCGGCAACGTGCTGTATCCGTATTTCGACCAGCCGGGGACCGGCACCGGCCAGGCCGTGACGGCCATAAAGGGCGGCCACGATTCGGGTCTGCTTTTCCAAAGCAACGGGAAGCCGGTAACCATGAACGAGCGCATAGCCGAGTGCTCCGTCTGCCATAGTTACCTGAGCAGGTATCCCAACAAGTTTCCCGACGGGGAAATCCCTGCGGCGTACCCGCATGAGGTCGGATGCGGCGGCTGCCACGATTCGCACATACAGGGGGACGCAGCCACTCCGACCAACACCGTTACAGTCGAGAACACTGGCACCACCCCGGCCGTTACCTCCTCCGTCGTGAATACAACGTGGCCGCCGGGGGCGAACCCGGACCGGACCGAATCAGTAACCTACCAGAACTTCAAACCTTACAGGGTGAACCTGGCTACGGGCGCGCAGGACTGGGTGGACCCCGCGCCGATCGCGGGCTGGTCAAGAGGGTCCCTCTACGAGCGTCCCAACAGAGCGATCGTTTCGGGGTCGGCCGGGACTTTCAGCAACAGCGCCTCCGGCTACCTCTCAGACGTTTTTACCCCGGACAGCGTGAGCCTCAGCGGCGTGCAGCCTGGAAACAAACTTTACATAACCGGCTCGGTGCAGAAAACTGTCACATTGCCTAACGACTATACTGGTGGTGCTAGCACGAATGTGTCGGTAACGGCGAACTTCTACAATGCCGCCTTTACCGTGCTAGGCGTGAACTCGAACAGCGTCCAACTGTACACCACCTCGAGCACCTTCAATTCCGCTACAGGCCTGAGCACTCCGAGCGCCACCGCCGCGGCGGAATGGATGGGCGCGGTAGGCTCGGCATCCGTGAGCTACCTGTCAAACGGTTCGGCATGCACCGCCTCGGGAACGCCATATACCTGCTGTACGGGTAGCGGGAAGGGCTGCGGCAGCACCAATAATTCGGCGTGCACGGCATCTATAACGCCATATAGCTGCTGTACGGGAGCCGGGACGGGCACGTGCGTCGTCAATAGCACCACCGTCTATTTGTACCCCTCAGATGCAAGCGCGACGCCCACGCTGACCTCCTTCACGATAAAAGACAGTTACACCAACTCTGAAGCGCTTTGCGCAAGCTGCCATGCCGCGGGCGCTTACGTGTATACAGCCTATTCCGCGCAAGAGCCGGGAACGAAGCCCGGAGCGGCGGGCACCAGTAAGTCGGCGAGCGTGACGATGAATTTGCCTGTCTACGATCAGTACAAGAATAGCGCGCACGCGGACAAATACGGCACCTATGCCAAGTTTTTCATGGACCCCGCCAACAGACTCATCGGCTTCCCCGAATTCAACGCCGGCAACACCAACTTCGCCGCGGGTTCGCCAGTTCAAAAGATTGTTTACCCATTTGACATGAGCCTTCCCGGAAGCAACGCACCGATACCCCCCGCGAATTATGTGGGCACACAGATAAATGCCGGAGATCTGTATTATAGTCTGAACAGCCCGCCGAGCGGCGTCTACTTAAGCTCCCCGGGCAACATCACACTGATGACTATCAACGACAGCTCGTTCTGGCACTGTACGCAGTGCCATAACGGGCTGGGCACTATCGACTATCAGCTTGCCCGGACGGGCCCATGGGGTCCGGGGCAGAACCTGACCGACCCCACCCAGGCGTCGGTGCTCTGGGGTGACGCGACTCTTACCTGCATCAGTTGCCACGACACCCACGGTGATAACGTACCTGTAAATCCTGATGCACATCTTGTCCGGGTCCCGTTGAACGTTAGCTTCCATGCCGATTTCGCCTCCGCGGAAAACCCCAGGGGCGGGCTGGCCAATACGTTCCTGGACGGGACCGCCTTTCCCACAACGGGGAGCGCGCCGGGGAATGCCACCGTCTGCCTGGTATGCCATCAGGGGGAGGAAAGCGGCCTGACGCAGTACTATACCTTATACAGTTCGATCAACTCCAATACCGCATGCACCGCCAAGGGAACGCCATTGAGTTGCTGTACGGGGCTCGGAGTTGGCACGTGCACTAATTATACTCTTAATAACCCCGTTAACCCCGCCCCAAGTGCAGTTGACCCCTTGTCCAGCAATAGCGCCAATACGGCATGCACCGCCTCGGGAAATCCATATAGCTGCTGTACGGGGGCCGGGGCGGGCACGTGCGCTGGCACTGTTTGGAACACCCCTAATCCCAACCTGACCAGTGTCAACAGCATCCATAACCTGCCGGAGGGCGCCGTTTTCTGGGGCAGAGGCGCTTTAGAAACTCCCGGGAACTTTTACTCGAACAACGAGGCGCACCAGGCGGTGAACTGCACCGGATGTCATATGGATACGAGCGTCACCGATACGACGAACCAGTCCACCGGGCACACGTGGAACCCGAACGTCCAGACGTGCGAAAAGTGTCATAGTGACGGGAATTCCACCATATCCAACGCGTGTGGTACTAACAGTATCAGTACTTTCGGTACCCAATCGACCTCCAGTCTCAACTTCCAGACCGGCAGCCAGACCCTTACCGTGCCTACGGGCCTTTCGTGGCCGACCAATGGGATGACCTTGACCCTGGCGTCGACCACCGATCTCGCGGTGCAAATGAGCGGGACCGTCACGTCGTACAACAGCTCCACCGGGGCGCTGACAGTCAATTTCACGTCGGTCTCCTCCGGCTCCAATTCGTTTTGCACCGCCTCTGGAACGCCATCCAGTTGCTGTACGGGCGCCGGGGCGGGTACGTGCACAGGCATTGATTCGTTTTGCACCGCCTCTGGAACGCCATATAGCTGCTGTGGTACGGGCGGGGCGCCCCCGTCGTGCTCAAACACGAACGCCGCCTGGTTCGTGTGGACCAGTTCCTGTGATCCCTGGAATACTATTCAGATCCCGGCCGGGGACAACTACGCCGGCCCCAGCCTCCCCCTAGGGAGTAATCCGTACACGTACCAGCAGATCGGGGGCGTGATACCGCCGACGACGAATGGTCCGGGATCGAGCCCCTCCTATGGGGCCTGCGCGCCCACGGGCACCACGACCTGCACGGGTCTTATGGGGCAACTGTACGGGGCAATATATAACGACGGCATCGAATATACAGGCGGCCGGTCGTTTACCCTTCTCGCTAATTCGTCATGCACCGCCGCGGGAAAGCCAAATCCCTGCTGTACGGGATCCAAGGCGGGCACGTGCGCGGGTACCACGGGCATGTCGCCCGCCCAGGTCGCAGCGGCCTTCAACTTCAATATGCTGTCCAATACGTCTCACAACTTTATCCACAACTACAAGTACGTTGTGCAGATCCTCCAGGATTCCATAGTGGGCGCGGGGGGCACACAGGTAGGCGAGCGGCCGGCAGGAGACCGCCCCGCCACAGCATACGACACGTTTAACTGGACTACTTTGCAATACTAAAACACCAACTGACGGTCAACGACCATTTCGACCTGTCTGCCGGCCCTCTAATCGAGGGCCGGCGCCCGACGGGTTGGAACAGTATTTGTGTATATGCCGTTGCCGGTGCTTCAGGACCGGGTCCATGCCGGTGGACAGTTTACAGGTAATCTTGTTTGTTTCGAACCAGAGGGCCGCAGGCGGCCCGACGCGTCCTGAAGGACGCAGTTCAAAGCGGTCGGCGAGGGCTGTGCGCGGCGAGCGGAGCTGGATTGAGCCCGCCGCCGCGCAGTTTTTTGAAGTTCAGCGACCGAAAGCCAAATCCATTATCTTTCCGGACGGGAGAACGGCAGAAAATGATTATTGACAGAAAAATCCGTAATAAGTAATGTGGAAGAGAATTTTTGGCAGGTGTTGACGGCCTGATTGTTTTGATGTCTACGAGGGGCTAAAACAGGGGCTAAGAATTAGCGATTCCATCCGTCAAAGGGGCTATCAGTCGGCGATCGGAACCAACTCTCCTTGTTTTCCGGCTTCCTGGTTCTCATGGAAAACCGATATCTTTTGCGTGCGGTTCATTGGCATGCGAAGGGGTGACGTTTGATTGGGTGTCGAGTTAGCGGTTGTCAGTTTCTGAAATTTTCCGATCATCGGCTGGATTTCATCTAACAAATTAACCAACCTTAGTTTTCAAAGTGGAGGGGGAGAGTATGCGGAGACTCGTCGTATCCGGACTGGCCCTTGTCTTTCTAACCCTGGTTTTTCTTTTCTCCTACTCAACAGCACCGGCAAAAGATGTCAAAGCACCGGCGACAGAGGTGGACAAAAAGGTCGAAGAGGGCAAAAAGGGGTATGCCGGCGTGGAGGTATGCCAGACCTGTCACCACATGCGAGAAACAGGAGTCCTTGATCGGTTCCCAAAGACAACCATGGGGATATTGTTTTTGAATCATCCCCGTGATGCTGCGGAAAAACTGGGGTGTGAAACATGCCATGGGCCGGCAGAGGAGCATGCCGCTTCAGGAGGCAAGACATTCGCCGGCATGATTCGATATACGAAGGGATCGCAGACGCCTGTTCCCGTGCGCAACGACGCCTGTTTAAAGTGCCATCAAAAGAAGCAGCAGACGTTCTGGCAGGGAAGCGCTCATGACGTCAAGGACGTGGGATGCACGGAGTGCCATGTGGTCCACGCGGAACCGGGAATTTATGCCCGCCATCAACTCAAGCGTGTAACCGTAAACGATACGTGCAATGTATGTCATAAAAAGCAAGTCGCCGAGGAGATGCGGTTTTCGCATCATCCTTTGCGCGAGGGAAAAATGACCTGCGTGGATTGCCACAACCCGCACGGGACTACCTCTCCCAAGCTCGTAAAAGGACTTTCCAATAATGAGCTTTGCTTCAACTGTCACGCTCAGTACCGGGGTCCGTTCATTTTTCAGCATCCTCCGGTCATGGAGGATTGCTTCAACTGCCACAAGCCTCACGGCAGCGCATACCCCAGCCTGCTGAAGGTCCCTCCGATCAGGTTGTGCCGGGACTGCCACCTTGTCTTTCATGAGCTCAGTTTAAGCCAGCCTGGCTCTGCGAAAGCGGCCGTGATAAGGCCGAATGCAGCGCTGAGCGGGTGCCTCAACTGTCACCGGCAAATACATGGCAGTAATAGTATCAACGGTAATTTACTCTTACACTAAGGAGGGGGGGCATGAAGATTCAAAAAGGAATCCTGGTCATTTTTTTTGCAGCCATGTTTCTCCCTTTGACCTCTGTGGGGGGCTTCGCCCAGGTGACCCTGGGTGATTACACGTTGAACGGCGAGGTCGACTTGGGCGGAAGATTTTTCATCAATGAACCCAACCACGTGAACCGGGGGTATTTTGAACAGTATATTCCCTACCCAACAGGGGTTCTACTGGATCAACTGTATGCGCAACTGGAGAACAAGGACGGCAGCGAGTATTATAAATTCTTTATGAGCAGGCCGGGAGAAAGAGATGAGGATTTCCTTCTCCAGGCGGGCAAAATCGGGTGTTACAAGTTGGAAATCGAGTATGACCAGCTCCAGCATCTTTACTCGACGGTAAATCCCAATTTTCAGGACATGTCGATACTTGTGCAGAGATTGCGGATCAGCGGTGACTACACGCCAACGCCGGACATCGACGTCTACGCCGATTACAACCTCCTGAAGAGAAACGGCGAGATGCCGTCGAGCGCCATCGTCCAAGGCCCACCAAACGCCTATGCTTTTACCTCCAGTCTCAAGCCGATCGATTTTACCCAAAACGACCTGCGTATTGGAGCAGATTACGCTCAACCGACGTATCAGTTTCAACTGGGGTATCACTTTTCGCAGTTTGACGACGGCAACAAAGAGTTTCTTGCGAACCCGGCCTCCGCTACCGGCTGGCAATCTTTGCCCCCGAGCAATACGGCGAATTACATTAACGGCGCGGGAGCATTGAATCTGCCTCAGTGCGCCAATACGAGACTCACCGGCAATTTTACCTACGGCTGGCTGAACCAAAACGATCCCGTTTTTCAATCCAACGGCAGCAGCCTGTACCCGTCGTCTTTTCCCCCTGGCGTCATGAATACTCCAATGGGCGATTCGGACCTCAGCGCTTCGACTTTCGCCGGGGATCTTTTAGGCGTAAGCCGCCCGACCGACCAGTTGAGCGTAAGGTATTCGTACAGGGCTTATGATTTTCAGAACGACAACCTGAACAATCCCGTTTTGCTCAATGCATTCTTTGGGTCGAACGGCGTGAACGTGCCTCTTCTCAAGATGGAGCAGTATTCGTATTTGCGGCAGACTGTCAACTTAGGCGCCGACTATAAGATAACCCCCTATGCGGCCGTCGATCTCGGATACACTTACGGCTCGGTCGACCGCGATTTTAATGAGGGCTCTACCTCGACCAATACGCCCAAGGTGCAGTTCAAGTTCTATCCCTGTGACTGGGTTAACCTGATAGCGGGCTATGCGTACTCAAACCGGAGCGGGAGTGATTTCCTGGAGATGCCCTCACCGATATCGAATATCAGTGCGTTAACCTACAAAGCTTACTCGGGGAGCGACGAACAGAATACGGTCAATTTCGTCGCAGAGTTCTTCCCTCTGAACAATATCACATTTTCAACCAACTTCACTCTCTCCAACAACTCCTATTCGGGCTCGGCATATGGGCTGCAGAGCGACAATAGCTGGTCGGCGGGAGTGGACGTGAGCTGGACGCCGAATAAATGTATATCGCTCAGCGTTGGATACGCCCACGAAGAGAATAGCACCAAAGAAATCGCCGACAATAATCCTGCGTTCTTTGTCGCCGGCACTAATGTTTCGGTCCTGGGGGATTCGGGACCCGTTTTGCTCACCACCGATTCATATGACACCTTCACCGCCCGTGCGGACATTGTGCTCATTCCCGAGAAGCTGAGCCTGACGACCAGCGGAAACTTCTCCTGGTCGACCTCGGATTTCCACAACCCGCTCTTCCCCGATCTGGATGAATCGATCTTTCATGTAGATACCTGGCTCAAATACAACTTCAACAAGTGCCTGGCTTTCAAAGTGGGGTACATATTCGAGCAGTTCACCATGACCAACTCTTACCAGTCGCTCTACCTGACGGGGACCCCGTCAGGGAATCAGAATTTCAATGTGCTGGAGGGGTTCTACAATAATTACACGGCAAACGTGTTCGAGGCGCTTGTGCAGTACAAGTTCTAGGCAGAAGTGCCCGACTTAAAGAAAAACAACATCTTGAATTTAGTGCAATTTATCGGAGGCCTCAGTTTCCGTTTAAAGGGTACGCCCCCAAGAGCTCAAAGGCCCTTTTTGAAGTGGGGTAGGCTCAGTCATTCGGTAAAATGCGGGGCCACTCGAGTCCAAAAACCGGAATAATGTGTCGTTGTTAATCCAGTTGACCGCGTTGGCGGCATGGGCGGACGATCCGAAGTCCCTCATCTTGCATGTCCGATCTGAAAATCGTACGGTTATTACCGGTTTCAGGGGCGCAATGGCAGATTTTTTGGCAAAAATCCGATTTCAAAATGCAGTTTGGATACATAACGCAAAAGTCCATGCGCTATTCCGGTTCAAATCTTTCTCCAGTTTGTGAATGAAGTGTCTATTGGCCCTTAGTTGATTCGTTGTATCGTTTGAGAACTTTATCGCTGATATCGATTGTTTTCTGAAAATAGGGCGTATTTTCGGCAATGAGAATCAACGTGAATTTTTCATCGCTGCCGATATCATTGATGACCTTTTTTAAATCTTCCATAATCTTTGTGTGCAGTTCATTATTCCTGTTTTTGACCTCTGCCTCCGATGACATTGCCAGCTTATGATATTCGTCGCTAGCTTTTTTGAGTTCTTCTTCTATGGGCTGTTTGCTCTCATCTGGTGCTTTTCCAAGTTTATCTTCCAGATTCTTGACTGAATCCGTTTTTTGTTTGAGTTCTTCCTGTTTGGATTTAACAAGTGCATCAAGCTCTGTGTATGCTTTTCTGCCTTCATTGGATTCCTTTGCAATCTTGAGAACGTCCACTACGCCTATCTTTGCCGATTGGTTATTGCATCCGACAAGCGCAACCAACACGATTCCAATAGACAAAAAAATAAGTTTTTTCAAACGATTCCCCCTTAAATGGTTTCTCTAGAATATATTAATCCCAAAACCTATTTTCAAAAAAATCACCCCGAGAACCTGATACCGGCGCCTCGCTGATTTTTAAAATCACGGGTTCTGGTTTCAATTCTAAAGTCTACACATTGCTTCCTCTGGATAAGAATTTCTTTTTTTACTGTTCAGAGGCGCCGTTGTTCGGCACCTTCACTTTGGCAATCGCCTTGGTAAGCTCCACAATCACCCCCAGGCCATCCTGAACCTCGGAACAGCGGATGGCGGAAATCAGTCCTATGGGCCCTACCGGCTTGCACTGAGTCAAATCGACTTCAGACGGAAAATCCGTCACAACCTCAATAAAAGCCCTGGTCCTCGGGTGGCCCAGTTTCTTGGCCAATCCGAACAAAACGACCAACCCGTCTCCGATCTGATCGATATCCTCGGGGCTGTAAGCGGAGGCCAGCTTGGCCCGGACTCCCATCATTGCCTCGATGATTCGGAACACGCCCTTTTGCTCCAGCTCATCGAGATGATGAATCAGAGCGGGTATCGAGGATTTGAGCAGAGGCTCGATGGTTAGCGCAAAATCGGTTGCGCTTTCCAGTGTGTCCAGCAGATAGGTCAGGTTGCGGGTATTCTTAAGCGTGGTTTTAATCAACCGCAAAAGGTCTTCGAGCTGAAACCGGGTCTCCATCGTCCCCAGTTCCCTTACCAGAGACTGGCATGCCAGGTTGACCAGCGGACGCATGTCCTCCTTGAATTCCGCCGTGCTTCTGGCCGACTCGCTAAGAGGAGCAAGCTGAGCTTCGATCCTTTCCAGCCGATCGAGGATGAGTTGTTCCCTGTCCATTCATGTCTCCTTTCAAGCGAACGCCGCACGCGCTTTGCCGGCCATATTCATCTGTGGTTCGAAGGGCAGATCCAAACATTTGAGCATCATATTCCAGTAAACCCACTTGAACATCATCTTGCCCCCGTAGTTGAACTGGCTCTCGCCGAGAAGGGAGAATGGGCCCAGACCGGGGAAAGGGAACTTCCCGGGCAGCGGCTCTACTTTGTAGTTGAAATCTATCAGTATCGCCTTCTCGAATCCAGACACTATGAAGCATGTCGAATGGCCATCGAAGGTCCCCTTAGGCTCGCGCCCCTCGATCTCACGGAGCAGGTTCGGAACAACGGTATCGGCCTGGTAATGCGCAACGGAACCGGCCTTGGAGGTGGGCACGTTAGTGGCGTCCCCGATAACGTAGACTCGGTCGTATTGCTTTGCTTTAAGGGTATGGGGGTCTGTATCGACGTAGCCCATCGCGTCTCCGATTCCGGAGTCCTCGATGCACTTGGAGCCGAAGTTTGGAGGAATGCTGACCAGGAGGTCATAATATACTTTTGCCCCCCTGTGCGACTCGATACTTTTCTCGCCGGCATTGACCTGCGCAATATCGAAATTCGGGGTCACCTTTATGTTTTTCTTTTCCGCAACAGCGGCGAGCATCTTGCTCGCCACGGGTTTGGTAAACATTCCCGTGAGAGGCGTGACAATTTCAAGCTCGATTTTGTCCCTGCACCCGTTAACCGTGAAGAACCAGTCGGCCATAAAGATGAATTCTGAGGGAGCCACCGGGCACTTGATGGGCATTTCCGCAATATTGAGCACAAGCCGTCCCGATTCGAAAAACTTCAGCTTATCGCGGAGCGCAAGGGAACCTTCGAGGGAATAGAAATCATGAACCGATCCCCTCCAGTCATCCATCATGCCCTCGATTTCCTCCGGCGCCGTCCGGCATCCGGTACCGATAACCAACCAGTCATAGTCGTGGAGGCCACCCTTGGTAACAACTCGGCGCTCATTGGGCTCTATGCGCTCGATCTCATCGACTACGAACTCGACGCCGTCGGGAATGAATTCCTGCTTCGGCCTTACGCAGTCTTTGCGAGAGTAGATGCCAAACGGAATGAACAGCCAGCCGGGCTGATAATGATGCATTTCATCATTATCGATAATTGTGATCTGCCATTCAGATTCGGGCAGTTCCTTGCGAAGCTTGCCGGCAACCATGGTTCCGCCTGCGCCTGCGCCGAGAATTAACACTTTCTTGATCATCGGTTTGCTCCTCTGTCCAGGTTCAAAGTAAATAATCAATCGCTTATTCTTGAATTGCGAAACGACCCCTCAAGACGGAAACGGATATTTTCTTCAA
Organism: Syntrophobacteraceae bacterium; assembly: GCA_052143075.1. Classification (GTDB taxonomy): domain Bacteria; phylum Desulfobacterota; class Syntrophobacteria; order Syntrophobacterales; family Syntrophobacteraceae; genus SbD1. Next base: position 26,825 of record JBKQTS010000111.1, read on the forward strand.
TGGACGCCTCTATTTACCACAAATATGACCAATTGTTCCTCTTTGATAAGTATACCCGCATTGAATTGTTTCTCAAGAAAAAGTTTCGATCATCACAATACCTCTGCCGAGGAGGTGAAAAATGCGAAGCTATAAACGGAAGCGGAGCAGCAGGCGGCGATAGAACAGAAGGCGCCGGGATCAGCGGAGACCGGGACAGGCATGACCTTTTTGGACCTGGCGAAATCTATGTGCATTGGATTGGAGACCTGGAGAAGGCAGACGGTGCTTCTGAGACGGCTTTTTAACGTCGCTCGCAAGTGAGGGGGGGTGCTGCGCGGATGAACGGTAAGTCTTGCCCTTTGTGCCGGTTTCCATAGTGCGCGAATGAACCGAAGCCGCCGGATTGTATGCAAGTAAGCATTCAGCTTTTCGCGTCCTCTGTCATCGGTCTTCCATCCGCCGTCTTCAAAGATCATCGCTACGGGAGGAAATCCGAGCGCGCTATTCCATTAGCGGCCGCTTTGGTATACAATGCGCCTTGTTCATCGGGATTGGTCAAATTAAGGGGCGCCAAACCTTACTGCCTGACTTCTCAAACAGGCTCCGGTTCCTCGATGTCTCTCGCGAACGCGTCGCTTCCTGATGATGATCGATCCTTCAGAATCAGCAGCAATTTCCGTAAAGACAGCCCTTAACGGTGGAAGGCAACTCAGGGAAACACAAGGAATCATCTTTGCGCAATATTAGCAATTCTCTCGCATTCAGGCTCTTTTGCCTGCTCCTGCTTGTAAGCGCAATCGTGTTCATTTCCCTGACTACTTTCATTATCAGGGCCAATACGCAGCATGTGATGCAGGAAATAACCCTCTCGGCCAAACGCACCAACGAGCTGCTCCTGCGATCCATGCGCCAGAGCATGCTGCTCAACCGGCTCGAAGACGTCGCACAGTCGGTCGACGCGCTGGGCGGCGTACCCGGAGTTGAGGACGTAAGAATTCACGACAAGAAAGGAAGCGTTGTTTTCAGCACAAACACCCGGGAACTGGGGCAAACGTCGGATATCAAGGCCCCACAGTGCATCGTATGCCACAGCGGCGAAAAGCCGCTTGATTTTATACCTGAAAACGTTCGGTCTCGAATTATTGCCTCTCCAAACGGCTACCGGGTCCTCGGCGTTTTAAAGTCAGTTCGCAATGAGCCCGCTTGCGCTGCGCCAGGCTGCCATCCGTCGCCTTCCGAACAAAAAATACTGGGCGTGCTCGACTCTCAGTTCAGCCTGGCGCAAGTGGACCGGAATATCCTTAACAGCCGCAACCAGATGATTCTTTACTCCATCGGCGCTATCCTGCTCATCGAGCTTTTCGCAGGGCTTTTCATAATGCAAATGGTGCATAAGCGGGTGGACAGGCTTGCCGAAGGCCAGCGCGAGGTCAAAAAGGGCAATTTGAATTATAGCATCCCGGTCGAAGGAAACGACGAAATAGCCGATCTGGCGCGTTCGTTCAACAGCATGGTAGCAAGCCTGAAGCAGGCGCAAGCTGAAAACACCGAGATGTCCCGCAAGATGGTCCAGATCGCCAAAATGGCCTCCATGGGCAAGCTTGCGGCCTCCGTGGCTCATGAAATCAATAATCCCCTCGGCGGGATACTCACCTACTGCAGGCTGACCTCCCGCAAAATCGACGCGGGGCCCATGAGCGAAGAGGAAAGGAAAGCAGCCATGGGGTATCTTGAAGCAGCCACTAGCGAGATCAAGCGCTGTGGAAACATCGTAAAAAATCTGCTCCATTTTTCCAGGAGTTCCGAATCTGTGATGGAAAAGGTTGACATCCACAATCTTATTGACAAGAGTCTTTCAATAACCAACCATCATTTCCAAATCAATGAGATCAGCACGGTGACCAGGCTGGAGGCGAAGGACTCGAACTTTATAGGCAATGCAAACCAGATAACGCAGGTGCTGATCGCACTGTTCATGAACGCCGTGGAAGCCATGCCCCGTGGGGGTGCTCTTACTGTCGCCACCCGGGATGTGTTCGACCCGGACGCCCTCCGCATCAGCGTCGCAGATAACGGCAGGGGTATTCCTCAGAAAATCCAGTCGAGCATCTTCGAGCCGTTCTTCACGACCAAGGAGGGCGGACATAGCACAGGTCTGGGTCTGGCCGTCGTCTACGGCATCATTCTGGGACACCAGGGGAAAATCGAGGTCGAATCGGAACCGGGGCAGGGAGCGACATTTATCCTCACATTGCCGAGACAAATAAAACCCGGGCCAGAAAAGGAACCGATCTTAGATGGGCCTGTAGTTTCGCATTTGTGATCGCAGGGTTCTCTGCGGTCAGTCTGAAATCGGTCAGCGCTATTTCTTTTATGATTGTGTTGATTTACAATACGTCCCGTTCATCGGGATTAGTTCTATAAGGGCTGTCAAATCTTGCTGCATTACGTCGTTAACTGGCCTCGCGTCCCTCGAGGACCCTTGCTCACTGATATCGCTCGCTCTGTCAGGATCCTGGATCAGCCTGAATTCACGCAAGGATAACCCTCAACCAAAGCAACTCAGCAAAGTACGAGGGAACAGACGTGCGCAATATGGCCAAATCACTCGCCTTCAGGGTATTCTCCCTGCTTCTGCTTATCAGCGCAGTTGTGTTCATTTCACTGACCGTTTTCACTATCCGGGCCAACAGGCAGCATGTTATGCAGGAAATAATTCTCTCAGCCAGACGCACTAACGCACTGCTTCTGCGATCCATGCGCCAGAGCATGTTGGACAACCGCCTGGATGACGTCGCGGAGACTATCAACATGCTGGGCGGCGAACCCGGAGTTGAGGACATAAGGATCTACAACAAGAAAGGAAGTGTCATTTTCAGTACAAACGCCCGGGAAATCGGACAAAAGGCGGACCTCAGGGCCGAACAGTGCATCGTGTGCCACATCGGCCCAGAGCCGCTTGAACATATCCCGGAAACCGCCGGGTCACGAATTATCACTTCCCCAAACGGCTATCGGATCCTCGGGGTTGTAGATCCAATTCTCAATGAACCCACCTGCGCCGCACCAAGCTGCCATCCATCGCCTTCCAAACAGAAAATACTGGGTATGCTCGACTCTCAGTTCAACCTCTCGCAAGTCGATCGGGATAATCTTGCCAGCCGCAACCTGATGATTTTTTATTCCATCGGCGCTGTCCTGGCCATCGCGCTTTTCGCAGGGCTTCTCCTCAGGCGGATAGTTCATACGCGGGTGGTCAAGCTTGCCGAGGGACCGCGCGAATTCAAGAAAGGCAATCTGGATTTCAGCGTCCAGGTCGAAGGGAACGACGAAATAGCCGATTTGGCCCGTTCATTTAACAGCATGATAGCGAGTGTGAAGCGAGCGGAAGCTGAAACCGAGATGTCCCGCAAGATGGTCCAGATCGCGAAAATGGCCTCCATGGGCAAGCTTGCGGCCTCCGTGGCTCATGAAATCAATAATCCCCTCGGCGGGATACTCACCTACTGCAGGCTGACCTCCCGCAAAATCAACGCGGGGCCCATGACGGAAGAAGAAAGGAAAGCAGCCTTGGGGTATCTTGAAGCAGCCACTAGCGAGATCAAGCGCTGTGGAAACATCGTAAAAAATCTGCTCCATTTTTCCAGAAGCTCCGAATCCGTCATGGAAAAGGTTGACATCAACAATCTTATCGAGAAAAGTCTTTCAATAACCAACCACCATTTCGAAATAAATGAGATCAGCACGGTGACCAAGCTGGAGGCGAAGGACCCGAACTTTATAGGCAATGCAAACCAGATAACGCAGGTGCTGATCGCACTGTTTATGAACGCCGTGGAAGCCATGCCCCGTGGGGGCGCTCTTACTGTCGCCACCCAGGATGTGTTCGACCCGGACGCCCTGCGCATTAGCGTCGCAGATAACGGCAGTGGTATACCTCGGGAAATCCGGTCGAGCATATTCGAGCCGTTCTTCACAACCAAGGAGGACGGACATAGCACAGGTCTGGGTCTGTCCGTCGTCTACGGCATCATGCTGGGGCACCAGGGGAAAATCGAGGTCGAATCCGAACCGGGGAGAGGAGCGACATTTATCATCACATTGCCGAGACAAATAAAAACCGAGCAAGAAAAAGAACCGAACTTCGAGGGGCCTGTAGTTTCGCATTTGTGACCGTAGGTTTTCGGGCGGTCAATCTGTAAAACGCTTTGTAATATGCCGGAGATTGATAAAAAATGACAGATCAGACGTCAATGCTCATTGTGGACGATGAGCCGTCGGTCCGCGAATCGCTCAAGCAATGGTTTTTGCCTGAGGGCTACCGTGTGGAGACAGCGGATGGAGCGATGGACGCGCTGGACAAACTGCGCAATTCAAGCTTCGACATCGCGCTGCTCGACGTAAAGATGCCGGGAATGGATGGGATCGAGCTCCAACAGCGCCTGAAGGAAATAGACAGCCAACTGATGATCATAATAATGACGGCTTACGCCACGGTTGACACAGCAGTGCAGGCACTCAAACAGGGCGCCTACGACTACATAACCAAACCGGTCGATCCGGACGACCTGAGCAGACTCATTCGCAACGCGGCCGTACAGCGGTCGCTCATCCGCGAAAACCTCACCCTCAAGGAAGAAATCCAGGCATTGATCTCCGTCGATCAGATTGTCGGCGAAAGCCGCCAGACCCTGGAGATCCTGAAGCTGATTCAGACCGTCGCCCGGACGGACGTTACTGTGATGATCCAGGGCGCTTCGGGCACTGGCAAGGAGCTTGTCGCCAGGGCCATCCACTTCAACAGCAGGCGCAAGTATTTCCCGCTTATCACCATCAATTGCGGCGCCTTGACCGACACCCTGGTGGAGAGCGAGCTTTTCGGCCATGAGCGAGGGGCCTTCACCGGCGCTCAGTATCGTCGCAAGGGTAAGCTGGAACTGGCGCACAAAGGCGCCATTTTTTTCGACGAAATAGGCAACATCGGCCCAAGGACCCAGATGGATTTGCTGCGTGTCATAGAAACAAAGCGATTCACGCGGCTGGGCGGCAACCAGGTCGTCGAAGCGGACTTCAGGATCATCTCTGCGACGAACAGGAACCTGGAAGATGCGGTCAAGGACGGGACGTTCAGAGAAGACCTGTACTACCGATTGAACGTTTTCAACATACAGTTGCCCTCGCTCAAAGAAAGGGCTTCCGACATCCCGCTGCTGGTGAACCATTTCGTGCGCAAGTTCGCCACGGCTATGAACAAGCCCTTCACGGGCGTTGACCCTCAGACCATGGAATGGCTGAAACAACAGCCATGGCCGGGAAATGTCAGGGAACTCCAGAATGCGGTCGAAAGAGCCGTTGTGGTGGGAGAGCCTCCCCTGATCACCACGGCGGACCTTCCCTGCCCCGTCGACTGGCGTGCGCCTTCAGACACGGGTGAGGTGCTGCCCCTTGCAGAAATCGAAAAGCGCCACATTCAACTCGCCTTGAACAGGACCGGGGGAAACATATCGCTGGCCGCCCAGTTGCTCGAAGTTGACAGGGCCACCGTATACAACAAAATCAAGAAATACTGCCTGGGTTATTAGACCTTGAGGTCAGGATTGGCCATGTTCCAGTCCGGTGAGTCCCATCTGCAGTTGATATTCACAAATTCAGAATATTCATAATGATGCTGCTGGTTACTATTGAATTCGCGGGTGAGAAGGAAATAGAGCGCCTGCGCGATCAACTCGAAGCCCGATTTCTTACAAAAGTGAACGTTTCACGCCCTGACTTCGATTCTCGCGACTTCCTGGATCTTCACAGGAACCAGTACAGCTCCTCTGCGATTATCGAACGGCTGGAACAGAATCTGCCCACGGCGGTTTCCAAGGTGCTCGCCGTTACCGGATTGGACTTGTATATTCCCATCCTGACCTTCGTTTTCGGCGAGGCGCGCTTAAACGGCCGATGCGCCGTTGTCAGTTCTTACCGGCTGGATACCAAGTTTTATGGCCTGCCCGATAATCCCTCGCTTCTGCAGGAGCGCCTCCTCAAAGAGGCTATCCATGAGTTGGGCCACACCTACGGTCTTTACCACTGTCATAATCAGGAATGTGTAATGAAATCTTCGACCTACGTGGAAGAAATCGATTTCAAAAGCAGCCGGTTTTGTGAGAAGTGTTGGGCGGAATTAGTGAAATGCTAAAAGAGATTACAAATTGAGGGATTTAGGAATTAATTCCTCAATTCCCAAATCCCTCAATCCCTCAATCCCTCAATCCCTCAATCCCTCAATCCCTCAATCCCTCAATCCCTCAATTCCTCAATTCCTCAATTCCTCAATTCCTAAATTCCTAAATTCCCTAGGCATTCTCCACTTCCGCCGACCACAGCTCCTTCAGGGTATTTGTTCCAACAGCAGGCTTATCCGTCGCCATCACCGGCAACCGGTTGACCAGCCACCTGAACAGACAGACTCCCATCGTCACCAGGGCCAACGAAACCGTCACTTCCATCCAGCTCGGCCTGTAATGAGGGCTGATTTGCCAGTTCATCGCAATCATCGACACGTTGAACCGGTTTAAGAGTATCCCTATGACGGTCCAAGCCCCGGTTATCCTCACGAGTTTTACATTGCGGGTCCTCACTCCGAATACATACAGAGCGCAAGGCAACGCAACAAAACCGACAATCTCGAGCAGGTACAGATGACCGTACGGTGTATTGAGCAGACGCCAGTGATTGCCATCGGCCAGACCGATCAGCTTTAAAAAGAAGTAGACATAGAGCACGGCGGCGGCGGCTTTTCCAAGCCCGAGCGTCAGATCGTCAAGATCAAAATGCGAAGAAGACGAAAGTCTGTAACTGAACAGTCTATGAGACAGCGCGCTTTCCACGATCACCATCGAAAGTCCGGCGATAATGCTGGAGATAAAGAAAAAGAGCGGCAGGTACATCGAATACCAAAGCGGGTGCAGTTTTGTTGGCGCTATGAGGAAAAGCGAACCGAGGCTGGATTGATGCAGAGTGCTGAGCACGACTCCCAGAATCGCCAACCATATCGTCAGCCTGCTCCAATACTGCCGAAGCTTTTCCCATCCGAGCCACTCCCAGAAAGCGGGCACAAATTCAAGGGCCTGAACGGTAAGGTAGGCAGCCACGCACATACCGACTTCGAAAAGCACCGACGTGACGCCTCGGGGGAAGAGCATGATGAACGGCATGCGCCACGGCTGGCCAAGATCCAGAACAAGCCCCGCAACGACAAAGATATAACCCAGAAGCCCGGTCAGGATGGCGGGTCTTACCAAAGGCTCGTAGGCTTTGAGCCCGAACAGGTGCACGGTGGCCGCGATGGTGTAGCCGCCCGCTGCAAGGGCAACCCCGCACATAACGTCAAAACCGATCCACAGGCCCCAGGGGGTCGTCTGGCTCAGGTTTGTGACGGCGCCGAGTCCTTTGAACAGTCGCAGCCCGATCAGCACAAGCCCTGCAACGATGATCAGACCGCTTATCAGATTGAACGGAGTGAATAACTTCTTCGGATCCCCTATCAGCAGATGAATTAGCTTTTTCATTGTCGATTTCCTCAACGTGAAACATGATGGCGCGAGCTCTCTTCATGGTGCTCGTTCTTGCCGTGAGAAAGATAATGGAAGCCGGCCAGCAGCGCGGGCCACATCAGCATAATAGCCGGCACGGTCCCCATGGCCCCTGCGGTAAGCTCGGGGTAGTCCTGGTCGCTAAGCATTGGCAGACCGAGCTTGTCAAACGGGGCGCCCGCGAGGTAGAGCCAACTTGTGCCGCCGGCCTCGTGTTCACCGTAGATATGGTGCACGTAGGCGTTGGGGGTGTCGTGAATGCGTTTCCTGGCTTCTTCGAGAAGTTCCGGGCGCCGTCCGTATTTCAGGGCCTCCACCGGGCACGCCTCGACGCAACCGGGAAGTTCGCCCTGCTCCTGCCGCGCAAAACAAAACGTGCATTTCTTGATGAAAGGCGATGCCTTTGAATACTCGAACTTGGGAACGTTGAACGGACAGGCCACCATGCAGTAGCGGCAACCCAGGCAGAGATCGTTTCGGTATGTAACTGCACCGTTTGATTGCTTTTCCATCGCTCTTATGATGCATGCCGAAGAGCAAGCCGGCTCCACGCAGTGCATGCATTGCTGCTTTCTTGTAATCTCCACGCCTTCGCTTATCGTGTACTTGTTGACAACCGTGAATGCGGTGGGGGAAGTATCCCGGTGTTGATCGAAGAGGGACTCGTCGTCCTCAAAAGCCACTTTGGGCCTGGGCAACCCGTTTACCTGATTGCACGCACCTTCGCAAGAGCGGCATCCAACACATAAAGTGGTATCCACAAGAACGCCCATCGCCTCTTCTCCACTCAACCGCCCGACAACCTCAGCCGCTTGCGCAGGATTTGGACTAAGAAGAGCCATCGCGCCTCCCACTCCAACAAGTTTCAGGAAACTGCGCCTGCTGCAGTTCCGGGCACTCTCGGCTTCGTTTTTTGACAAAGTCGCCTTTTTGCTCATTTTGTCTTCCTTCATAGTGTTTGCAGTCTTATTGCTGTTTGCTCACTGTTCACTGTCCGCTGTTCACTCATCGCTGAGCGATGCAGGGGGGCCGAGTGGATTTTCGCGCAGGGGGGAGTGAGATGAATCCAGGTTCCGCGAGGTGAGTCGAAGATCGATACAGTCAGTGTGAAAAAGAACCCTTGCCGGATAAAAACTATTTAGTGAGTAGGAACTCCCTGGCCAGGTCATCCCATCTTTCGGGGTCAACCGCCCTTGCCAGCCCTGAGACCGGCTCGCCGCCGTCCTGGTGCAGCCCGGCCGCTTGCCTCGCCACGCTTCATGCACATGCAGTAAAGGGTTTCGCGAATCTCTTCAAGCCACTTGCCGATCATAGCCGTCAGAATCATGTTTCCGAGATTGGCGGCCGGATTGCTATTCGTGACTTTGAACAACCAGCCCTTTCCATAGGGATCTCCAAAGGCCAGGGCCGGAGAATTGACAACCTCACTGTTGATCGCCACTACCTCGCCTTCGACCGGCGACAGCATGTGAATCGGCCGGGAATCGGCCTCCATCATCCAGCCGGGAGAGCCTTGCTTTACTTTGGAGCCTTTTTCAGGCAATGAAATCGAATCGACCGAACCGAGCAGTTTGACGGCAAAATCGTCCATGCCGACTGTAATGATGTCATTTGCTCCCACCCTTGCCCAGGCATGTCCGCGATGATACATGACGTTGCTCGGAACCAGAAAGCCGGCGATGCGTTCCATAACAATCGCCTTCGGAGTCATGAAACGCCATGCGAGCATTAGTACGGGGATGCCCACGAGAATGCCGATCACGGGCAGAAAAGTAACCCCGAGGACCATGAAGCCGGCTCCGACCACAAGCACGGCCACGCCGATGACCAAGCCTGCTAATCTGTCAGGAATGCTTACTGTGCTTTCCATCACTTATAACCAGATCTCTCCCGCCGGGGGGTATCCTGAAGTGTGAATGGTGAAGCAGAAAGGTGCAATTTTCACCCTTCACTCTTCTCCCGCCGGCTTATTTTGTAAGAAAAAACTCTCTGGCCAGGTCGTCCCATCCTTCGGGATCGACCGCTTTGGCGATGCCGTGGATCGGCTCACCACCGTCTGCGTACAGCGGGGCTAAGGCTGGAGCCAACCCCCGGCCTGCGAGGCTTTGGCGAACGTTTTCAAACCATTCCCCGACCATGCCGCTTGGAATCATGTTCTTCAGATTGGAAGTCAGGTTGTTACTCTTGACCTTGAACAGCCAACCCTTCCCGTAAGGATCTTCGAAAGCCGCGCCGGGGGCGTGGACCACCTCGTGGTTGACCGCCACGACTTCGCCTTCCACCGGAGACAGCATGTGAATCACACGGGAATCGGTTTTGAACCCCCAGCCTAAAGACCCCTGCTTCACTCGCGAGCCCAATTTGGGCAACGAAATGGAATCCGCAGAACCGAGAAGTTTTGCGGCGAATTCATCCATGCCTACCACTACGGAATCCACGCCCTCCAGCTTCGCCCATGCATGACCTGGATGAAACATGACATCCGAGGGGGAAAGGAAGCCGGCGAAACGTTCAGAAAAACTCTTCACCACATTCCTGACTGCTGCCACTTCGACTCTCGGACCGTTCAGCAGACGCCAAAATACGATGAAGCCGAATAGACCGAGCAGCGCGATAATGTACTCAGCCTGCTTTGCCTCTGCGAGATGCGCCAAGATTCTCATGTCGTCCTTGCTCCTTATGATTTAAGTTTTCGATTGCAGTCCCTTTAGTACAAACTTCGTGCCATTATGCGAAACGAAAAGGTGATCGAGACAATATGTAGATATATCAGCTAATTATAACGGCCAATCCAGCCGGGCGGCAAACTGCTGCCCAGCCTTGAAAAAGCAGGTGTGGAAATTCTCCACACAAAAGGCACATTATCTGTCGAAAATTTCGAATCCAGCCCAAAGACTGTAGAAATTTTCGACAGGCTGCCCGGGATGGCCCCGGCAAATATCAGGATCCATGGTAAGGCCGAGGTCTCAATGCTGTTCATTTAAGGTGGTTTAATGTTTTGTGTGGAGGGCTTTGCGGCCCGCCGGGCGCCACGGCCAGGCTGGAAACGGGGGCACTACACCTGATTCAGTTTGGTCTTGAGTCAACAACATAGCAGGGTGCTGAAAAGTCAATTTGGTGGGGAAGAGCGACCGTGTACCGAATGTTCTGCAAATAAAATAACTCCAGGCTATCCCTGATGTGTCCATGACCACAGGTGTGGGAATGGGAGGGCATGCGCGGGACTTAAGCGTCTCCTTGTGTTCTGTAAGGGCGGAGTTCATCCCCGCCCATCAGCCCCCAACAATCTTTTTCGTATCAACCTCGATTGGCGTTACTCACAGATGTAACTATGGTATTCGGGCACGTACATCAAAGACTTGATATATTCCGGCAGGTCATCGGGTCTCAATCTGGTCGCAAAGCCCTGTTTGTATGCAACCTCGGCTACGGCAACAGCAATTACCGCAGAGACTTCCCTGATGCGAGTCAATGGGGGAATAACCCGCCCCTGTTCAAGATCTTCTTCTGACACCAGGTGCGCCAGGGTCCTTGCCGCAACGAGAAACATTTCATCAGGCACATGTCTGGCCCAGCTTGCGATGATGCCCAAACCCACACCAGGGAAAATGTAGACGTTATTCCCCTGAGCTGGAACATATTTTTTCCCATGGACCGTAACGGGATCAAACGGACTGCCGCTTGCAAAAACGGCGCGTCCATCCGTCCATGTATAGGCCTCTTCGGCAGTACATTCCGTTTTGGAAGTGGGATTCGAGAGTGAAAAAATAATTGGCCTTTCGTTGATCCTTGCCATGGCTTCGATTACGGGCCGAGTGAACATTCCGCGCTTCCCGGAAACCCCGATAATCGCCGTAGGCTTTAGCGCTTCAACAGCGGAGAGCAAGTCCGGGACGAATTCGCGGTCATGCGCATAGAGGAGTTTGTCTGCTGTCAAATTGGCGCGGCCTTTTACAATCAACCCCTTGGAATCCACAAACCAGCATCGCAAGCGTGCTTCTTCTTCGGTTAGACCTTCATCAACCAACGCGGAAACGACCAGATGGCCGGTGCCCATTCCGGCTTCGCCCGCCCCCAAAAACAGCATTTTTTGGTCCTTGAGCTTTCCACCAGTGATGCGCAAGGCCGAATAGAGACAGGCCAGAGACACTGCGGACGTTCCCTGGATGTCATCATTGAAGGCGCAAACCTCATTGCGATACTTCCGCAACAGGCGAAATGCGTTAACATTGCCAAAATCTTCAAATTGGATCAGCGCAGCCGGAAAGACCTCCTGCACCGCCACGATGAACTCCTCAATCAACTGGTCGTATGCTTCTCCTCGAAGACGCCTCTGTCTTAAGCCGATATAGAGAGGATCGTTCAGCAACTGCTCGTTTTCCGTTCCTACGTCAATAGTTATGGGAAGACTGACAGATGGATCGATACCGGCACAAGCGGAGTAGAGGGCAAGCTTTCCTACGGGAATGCCCATGCCGTCGGCGCCCAGGTCTCCAAGTCCGAGAATGCGTTCCCCATCAGTGACAACAATGATGCGTATGTTTTTTTCGGGCCAATTCTCCAGAAGATCGGCTACCCTGCCTTTGTCTTTAGCCGTAATAAATATGCCTCGCGGTCTGCGAAAAATATGGCCGTACTCGAGACAAGCCAGCCCTACCGTCGGGGTATAGACGATAGGCACCAGTTCCTCGATGTTCTCCAAAAGCACTCTGTAGAACAAGGTCTTGTTTCGATCCTGGAGGCTGACGAGGAAGATGTATTTTTCCAGGTCCGTCGGTTTGGATCTCAGATTCTTGAGAACTCGCATAAGCTGCTCGTCCATGGTATGGACATGAGGAGGAAGGAGCCCTCTAAGGCCCAATGCGTCCCGTTCCGCCTCAGTGAATGCTGTCCCCTTGTTCAGCGATGGATCGCGGAGCAAAGCAGCTCCAGTGGGAAAATCCCTGAGACGGCTCTGAAGCTCCATTTTCCCCTTTGCATCCTCACTCATACATTTCTTGATGATGGATTGGAGATTGATATGGCCAAGAAATTTGGAAAGAGCTTCGCCTTCGGCTAAATCTTTATTAAACCGAATGACCATATCATCTTTATCGTATGCTACACTGTACATGGTGTTATTCCTTTCCGGTGCTGGAGAACAGTTACATCGACTCGTGTGCGTACACATTGAACGCAGGTGGACTTAAAAGAAATGTCAAAGCCGCTTCGAGCATGAGCTGGAGTCTCGCACACGATACGATTTCCCAGGCGAACGCGCAAGTAATATGTCACTTACTCAGTCTTTCCCGGAAAAACCTAAATATGCTTTGAAACCGACATAAGAAATGTCGCTCCCTTTTCCGTGTTAACTTCGGCCCATACTTTGCCATGGTGTCTTTCCGCCACCTCCTTGACAATCGCTAATCCAAGGCCGGTTCCCTCGGTTTCCCCCGATGTTTTCCCGCGTTCAAATGCGTGGAAAAGCCGCTCGCAATCTTCCTTTTCGATACCGATGCCATTGTCACTTACAGAGAGGATGCAGAAATCATTATCATCACGGTATCCAATCCTGATCTCGGACAAAGCCTCTCCCCCATACTTCAACGCATTGTCCACCAGGTTTTGCAATGCCCTGAGAATTAAGGCCCGATCTGCTTTAATTGTCAGCACTGCCCCGGGTTCGATCCATTTTATGTTGCGCTCCCCCAATTCTTCGGCAAATTCATTGCGGATTGCCTCGGTGACCTCCTTCAGGTCAACCTCTCCGATATTCAGAGCGGATTCTCCAGCGGCAACGTAGGATTTCATATCCTGAACAAGACTCAGAATTTCCCCCGTGGCCTTCATGATTTGATCGCAGTACTTTTTGCCTCTCTCATCCAGGGCGTTTCCGTACTGTTTCTGAAGCAGTCGTGCAAGCCCATAAGCCCCTACGGCTGGACTCCTGAGGTCATGGGTAGCGGAATAGGTAAAGCGTTTAATCATTTCCTCTTTCTTCTCGAGATCTTCGAAAAGCTTTGCATGATTCGCAGCAATGGCCACTTGATTCCCGGTCGCAATCAGAAGATCGATTTCGTCCTGACGTAATTCGATCATCTTTCTTGTCGCGAGGTTCATCACCCCGATGATCCTGTCATTGACGATAAGAGGAACGCAAATAACAATCAGCAAACCGTCACGTGAGAGGAGATCCGCCCTCTGCCTGTCTTCCAGTTCCGAAATGAACCGGGCGATGAAAGACCTGGTACGGACCGCCATACCTGAGAACCCTGTGCTTACATTGATCCGCTCCAGGCCTTTCGGGTTCATGCCTTTGCATGCAGCCAGCGTGAGGAACTGCCCGCCCGGATGTAGCAGATATATTCTTCCAGCGTCCAAATGGAAATACTCCAGGATTTGGGACAGAGCTCCATCCAGAATGCCCTGGAGATGCACCGAAGCCGATAGAAAATTACTCAACTCGAGGATTAAGGATAGTTCCTCGTTGCGTTCCTTCAGTCTGGATGCACTGGATTTTATGGAAATGTAGTCAGCTTCCAGCATCATTCATTTCACCTCTTCCAATATTTGGAATTCGTGCGCATATTGAATGCCGCAAACAAAAGGCTTATGAACCTTCAGATCTTCTATCACCATCGGTCTCTCTATAAGGATTCCTATTGTGAAAAGAAATCTGGAGCGGGAAAAAGTATTTTTTCATTTAACGTGGGCAAAGATGGAAGGCTGTGGCGTAGCCATTTATCCATCGATGATTAACTATGTTGCTGATGGCTTCTCGAGGAATCAAGCGCCCATTTCAAGCTAACGGAGAGAAAAACCATGCTGAGAAAACCGGTCCTTGACTATTTATTCAAGCCCGGGGCCATTGCGCTCATCGGGGCCAGTCCCAGGGAGGGATCCATTGGCCGCGCGATGCTGACTAATTTAAAAGAAGGCCGCCACTTTTCCGGGCCGATCTATCCCATCAATCCAAAGTACGATGAGATCCTGGGCCTTAAAACCTACCCTTCCATTACGGCAGTGGGCGCCCCCATTGATCTGGCCGTCATTGCCGTTCCCATCCGGGGGGTGCCGGCGGTCATGAAAGAATGCGGCGAGGCCGGTGTGAAGGGGGCCATCATCATTTCTGCCGGTGGAAAAGAGACGGGAAAAGAAGGTGTGCGCATAGAGGAGGAAATCAGATCCGAGGCGCAACGCAGCGGAATACGCTACCTTGGGCCCAACTGCATGGGGATTTTCTCCCCCATCGATGGCCCCAACGCCAGTTTTGCGGCCCACTCTGCCACACCGGGAAGCCTCGCACTGGTCTCCCAGAGCGGGGCCATCTGCAGCGCTATTCTGGATCTGGCAGCCAGCGAAAAGATCGGCTTTTCTCATTTTGTCAGCGTCGGTTCCATGGCCGATTTGGACTTCGCCGACATAATCGACTACCTTGGCAACGACCCCAGCGCCCGGAGCATCATCATCTATATGGAGAACATGACCCGGCATCGCAAGTTCATAAGTGCAGCCCGCTCCATAACCCGGTACAAACCCATCATCGTGGTCAAATCGGGCCGCAGCGAAGCGGCCGCCAAAGCCGCAGCCTCACACACCGGCGCGATCGCCGGACGGGATGAAGCCTACAATGCCGCGTTTCGCCGTGCGGGAATCATCCGGGTAGATACGATCAGTCAGCTCATCAGTTGTGCCCAAGCCCTGGGCAAGATGCGGAGGCCCACCGGAGGCAACCTGGCCATCATCACCAACGCCGGTGGTCCAGGGGTCATGGCGGTGGATGCCTTCACCAAATGGGGCCTCGAGCCCCCAACGCTCAGCCCTGAAACAATTCAAAAGCTCGATGAATTCCTGCCCCCTTTCTGGAGCCGTGGAAATCCCATCGATATTCTCGGAGATGCGCCGCCGGATCGCTATTTGCAGGCGGTGCAGGTCTGCATGAAAGCCCCCGAACTCTCCGGGTTTTTAGTGATTCTAAGCCCTCAGGCGATGACGGACCCCACGGGAGTGGCCGAGGCCCTGGCTACCAAGATCAGGAACCGGTACAAGCCCTTCATGGCCGTGTGGATGGGGGCACGAGACGTCGAAGCCGGCATAGCAATACTCAATGAGGCCGGCATTCCCACCTATGCCACTCCCGAAGACGCAGTGGATTCTTTCATGCACATGTACTCGTATTCCCGCAATCTGGAGCTCCTGCAAGAGACGCCGCCAAGCCTGCCGCACGAAATCCAGGTCAATATGAAAGAGGCGCGAACCTTCATCGACGAGTGTCTCAAACGCCGGGAAAAAGTCCTTACGGAAATTGAATCCAAGGCTATCCTGTCGGCGTATGGCATCCAGGTCAACCCTACCGTTGCGGCATCGAGCCCATCGGCAGCCGCCGAGGCTGCCAAAGGCATCGGCTTCCCGGTGGTGGTTAAAATCTCCTCACCCGATATCACCCATAAATCCGATATAGACGGCGTCCGGGTCTACCTGAGGAGCGAGCACGAGGTCACGGCGGCTTTCGAAGAGATCACCTCGAGGGCAAGGGAGCTAAAGCCTGAAGCCAGGATTTCGGGGGTTACGGTGCAAAGCCAGGTCAAAAAATCCGGAATCGAATTGGTCGTTGTGAGCAAACGCGACCCGCAGTTCGGTCCACTCATCTTCTTCGGTATGGGCGGGGTCCTGACCGAGGTGCTCAAGGATACGGCGGTCGATCTGCCTCCCCTGAACCTCCTGCTGGCCCGTCGTCTCATTGAGCGGACCCGCGTCTATCGCCTCCTCCAGGGTTACCGCAATATTCCCCCTGCCAATATAGACCTGGTGGCCGAGTTTCTCGTTCGAGTTTCGCAACTGGTGGCCGATTTCCCGGAAATCGTTGAATTGGACCTCAACCCCGTTTTCATCAGTGACGGATGCCCGGTGGCCGTCGATGCCAGCATTGTGGTCGAGCACAGTGACGTGGCCGCCCCCCGGCACCTGATCATCAGTCCTTATCCCAACCAGTATGAAAGTGACTGGCTGCTCAAAGACGGCACCCCGGTGCTGATTCGTCCCATAAAGCCCGAAGATGAGGCCCTGGTGCTGGATCTGCTGGAAAATTGTTCCGAGCAGACGATCTACTTTCGCTATTTTGGAGTGAGCAAAAGCTGGCCACATCAGTCTTTGATCCGATTCACCCAGAACGACTACGACCGGGAAATCGGCATTGCCGCCATCGGGCTGCCGCCGGGGCCTACCGTCATGATGGGGGTTGGAAGGCTGGTGATGACCCCGGAGCGGGATGCAGCCGAATTTGCCGTGATCATTGCCGATCGATGGCAGCGCGCAGGTCTTGGTATGAAGCTCCTCGAGCGGGTCATAGAAATTGCCAGGGAAAATGGAGTGCGGACGCTGTCGGGTGACGTGCTGGCCGAAAATCGGCCAATGCTCGGCCTGGTAAAAAAGTTGGGATTTAGACTCCTCAGGCCCGAATCCGGCACATGCCGGGTGGAGATGGACCTGGCTCCCCGGACCGGAGCAGAATCGCCCGCGTGACGGCTTACTTGCTGCGTTTACTATACCAGAAAACATTGCGGAGATACGTCAGCGATGGAAAGTGAGGGTCACAAGCCGGATCGGACACTTGAGGCCGTTCGTGAGCGCGCCGACAAGTTCCAGAGCATCTTCGAAAACTCAACGCTGGGTATTTTTCAGTCCTCTCTGGACGGCCGCTTCCTGATGGTCAATCCGGCCTTCGCGGGCATCCTCGGTTATGATTCGCCCGAGGATCTCATAGACTCCATAGCCGATATCGAGTCTCAATTCTATCATCATCCCGAGCGGAGAGCCGAAATCCTGTCCGCCATTGAAGTAAAAGAGGGCATATCCAAATTTGACTTGGAGCTTCGCCGAAAGGACGGCGCTGTCATCACCTGCTCGCTGAGCATTCGGGCCATTCGCGATGCCAATGGCAAAATCACTCACCTGGACGGCTTTATAGAGGACGTCACCAAGTCAACACTATGGAAAAAAGAGATTCAGGAGAGATCCGAAAACCTTACCAGGGAAAACCTGCGCCTTAGAGCACTGTTTAAAGATCGCTACCGGTTCGGGAAAATCATCGGCAAGAGCCCGGTCATGCAGGAA